>NZ_JBXAFS010000001.1:0-121030 GCF_058793355.1 Afipia sp. MLSD5-FHT05B12 | reverse complement strand
GAGATCCACACCAGACGCGTTCTCGTTGTACGGGCCGTAGCCCGCATCGTTCGCCGCAACCGGTACATCGTCGTCGACATTAATCGTCAGCAGCGCGCTTGTGCGGTCACCGTCGCCGTCCGTTACGGTGTAGGTGAACGCCAGATTGAGGTTGTCCTCCCATGCGGTCGCCGTGCTGCCTTGCACGCCGTCGGTATTCAGCGGATGGGCAAGAGGCGCGAATGCCGTATAGGTGTAATTCCCTGCGGCATCGACGGTGAGAGTGAAAACCGGATCATGGCCGTTTATGCCATCGAAATGGCTGCTGGTGCCCGTCAAGGTGCCGCCCCCGGAGCCGTCCGGCGTCCAGGCCAATGTCACGTCTTCCGGTGTACCAATCCCCGATCCATCGACATAAATAGCCTGCAGAACAGGATTAGAGCCGTCATCGGCGATTACCGTCAGGTGCGGCAAGCCATCAAGACCCGTGAAGGCAACGGCTTTCAGTCCGTCAGCGCCCGGCGCGACGTTCAGAACACCCGATACCGAGGTGCTGTCGCCATCGTCACCAGGCCCGCCATCCACGCCGTTGAATTGATTTTCGTCGTCGATATTTCGCGGAAAAAATTCGTCACCGTCAAAACTGCCCGTTAGCGTATCGAACGCATTGGGAGTGTCATCGTTGATTTCCAGCAACAGATGGCCATCGGCCGGCGTGCCGTTTCCGTCGACGACCGTGAAGATCAGATCGAATGTGTTGCTCGTTTCCGTATTGTCAGCGAGCGCGTCGGTATGGTGATGCAGAGCGTGCAGCACGGTCGCTTCGTATGCGCCCGTGGCCGGGTTGGAGACAACGATTTTGAAAACATCATCGGTGCCGTCGTTCGCCAACAACGTATGCGTTGCCTGATCCCACGAGAACGTAACGGTAATGCCATTGATGACCCGGCTCGTGCCGTTCATCGCGGCGAAATTGATGTCGCCCGGCCCATCAGCACCAAAATTATGCGTCAGAACACCAGTGAACGATGCCGGTGAAACAATGTCGTTGATACCGCCCGGATTGCCTCCAGCGCCAGAAATTTCGTCTTCATCGAGAGCAAGCGCATCCTGTCCGACTGTCGGCGTGTCATTGGTGAGAGTCGGCGTCAGCAGGTTGGTAATAACGAAATTCGGCAGTTCCTCCTGGCCAAGCAGCTCAAGGGGCCCAGACAGAGCCAGCGGGTCGACGCCAACGCTGGTGAAGTTCGCGCCCGATGCTTGGGCATTGCCACCTTCGCCGGCGGCGGGCAGGACCGATTGATCTTCGGTAACCGGAAACAGCGTCGCGAACTCTGTACCAGTCAAATCGCGACCAGGAGCAACTTCAACCGTGATGGAATCAAGCGGCTTGCCGGTCGAATCGAAGAATGGCTCAAGCGTGATTGTCGATTTGTTGTCGAAAAGAATTATCAGCTTCTCGCCGATGTGGACCAACGTAATCTTCTCGCCGGCAATAGCTGAGAGATCTGCTTTGACGCTGCCGTCGTAGCTCAACGGCACAACGACAGACTGCTCGCTAAAGGGCTTCGCAATTTTTACGACACGAACCGGGGGTTTCCCTGCGGTTTGCCCAGCAATATTTGCTTGCGCGACTTGAAAGGGTCCATTCATGGCAACGCCTCAAAATTACTGAGAATAAAAATCGACCCTTAACGGGCTCATTAACGATTTCTTAAGAAACCATCCTCTCTTTCAAATGGTTAGGGGTCAAGAAACCTCTATGGTAAATGCGCAGTTACTGGACGCTGTGGTTAAATCGACACGGTTGGAGTTTCCTTGCGGACGAGGCCCGCTCAGGATTGACCCCGTTTGCCCCTCTTGCTTCACTCTCATATTGCTTTTCTGATTTTGGGGGCTGTGCCATGGGCGCCAAATTGCTCAATCTTTTCAAGGCCGCTGCCGTTCTGAGCGCCACTTTGAGCTTGGGTATGCTGAACGCTGGAGCCGCAGACCTTGGTCTGATGCTGTCACCGGGACATGCAGCAGGGGGCTGTTCAGAAATTGTCCTGACCTGCGAAAACGGCCGCGAGTACCCGATTTGCCCTATTGCTGTAAGCGCAACCGGCGAACTGGTGACAGCCAGACTTTATACTGCACCGCACAATGCAACCTACGTCCGGCTGGTGCCTATGGGGGTAGGGTATCGCTACGCGGGCAAGGGGATTTGGCTCGATGGCCTGCGCGGAAACGCGCAACTCAATTTCAGCAACAACAAATCTGTCGCTTGCTCAGTTTCGCTGTCCTGAGTTCGAGATAAGCATCTGCGGATATTGAACGATTGAGGTCACATCCGAATAAGCCCGGATCCAGATGGGCTCGGCATCATCTCTTTGCCGACGGTAACTTCGAAAAGCGGCTGTTGCCAATTCAACCCTTCGTCCGCAAAACCGTGCGGGATGAAGGCCGCGAGTACATATAGGCCTTCGGATGAACATAAGCCGGGCAGTGATCGTACCAACTGTACTGCTGCCAATTCCACTTCCAGCAACCCGAGGCTATGGCCGGTTCGTAACCATAGCCAAATCCCGGCCAACGAGGCTCGTCGCCGAAAGCCTGAGCGCCGTTAACCGGCAAGAGGACCAGCAGGAACGCGCCTGACACTGCTCCCTTAAAAACCGCTCTGACCATTGTAACCTCGAATATTAATGCACTTAATAGCTTCAGCGTGCCAAACTCACTGCTTCTCGGCAAGTCATTTGATTGAGTGAGGTCCGGAAGTCGTTGAATTGGGCCGGACCAGATCGAACTCGCCCAAGCCTTCGCCAGTTTTGATTGTCCCTGCCGTAAATCAAATCCGGGCATACCGGTGGTGCAGTGTGGGAGGGATCGGGCGACACCTCGTGTTTCAACAAAGTTGAGATGCCACAGGCGGCCTGTCAGGGGACGGGCGCGCCGAACCTGCATCTGCCAGCCAGGAGGATCGCAAGAGTAAAACTCCACCGAACCTATGATCCTCGTCGTCAATACCAGACCCCCGCTTGCTCTTCCGACGCTGTGAGGCCATGCTTACCTGGACATCCAGGGCCATCCGGTGATGGTCCTGGGTCAGATCGCGCCATCGCGGCTTCCGCGAGGTATTGATCCATGAACTGCTCCCGCTGCGGTTTCGAGGTTCAGAGCGGCTTTGCTTTTTGCCCAAAGTGCGGTGCAAAGCAGCCGAACTCGTGCCCCAGTTGCGGCTATGTGTGCGCGCCAGATTTTACGTATTGCCCCAAATGCGGCGCACACGTCGGTGACGCCTCTAAAGCCGGCGACCAACGAGAGGCGTCATCTCCGGCAGTTCCGGCGGGGCGCCATCGACCAGCGCTCATGCCGAACCCGGTTGTCGAGGTCGAGCAAGCATTTCGGCCGACGCCTCACAAGGTCGAGACCGAAGCGAACCGCCGCACCATTACCGTGCTGTTTGCGGATCTGAGTGGCTTTACCACGATGAGCGAGCGGCTCGACCCGGAAGTGATGCAAGCTCTTCAGAATGAATTGTTTGAGGAATTGACGACAGCGGTAGAAAGTTTTGGCGGCTTCGTGGACAAATTTATTGGCGATGCGCTGCTCGCATTGTTTGGTGCGCCGGCCGCACACGAAGACGACCCTGAGCGGGCGCTCCGTGCAGCCCTCGACATGATCAATCGGACGGCGCATCTGGGAGAACGATTGAAGACATACGCAGGTTCGCCGCTCATACTCCATATCGGCATCAATACCGGGCGCGTGGTTGCAGGGGGACTCGGTGCGGGTGCTACCAAATCCTATTCAGTGACTGGCGACACGGTGAATACCGCTCAGCGATTGCAGTCGATGGCAGCCCCGGGCGAAGTGCTGGTGGGGCCGCTCACCTACCGCCTCACCCGGCATGCATTCTCGTATGAATCACTTGGCGACGTTGCGCTTCGCGGCAAGGTTGGCAGCGTCCTGGTACATCGTCTCAAGGGGCCGCTCGACACGCCGCGTGCGGCGCGAGGACTCGAAATACTGGGCCTTAGCGCCCCGCTGATCGGGCGCGACGCAGAGATCGCCCGTATGATGGGGTGCCTTGACCTGGCGTGTGGCGGAGCTGCTCAACTGGTGCGACTGGTCGGCGAAGCAGGCATCGGAAAATCACGTCTGGTAAATGAATTCGTCACCCGCGCGAGCGATGAGAGCCGATTCGCGGACGTGGCTATCCGGCGGGCCGTCTGCTCGCCCCTGGGTGAGCAATCCTACGGTACGCTTGCCGCAGTGCTACGCAGCGCCTACGGCATCGCGCACAAGGCTTCGGCAGTAGAGGTACAGACCAAGCTGGCCAAAGCGCTGTCGGAGCTTGGCCTCGCGACCGAAGAGATCGCGCGGCTGATGCCCCTCTATTTTCATGTTCTCGGCCTCGGCGACCCCGACGACGCCCTGCAACATGTTGAACCGGAACAGCTCCGGCGACAGATTTTTTTCGCGATCCGCACCGTCTTCGAACGGCGTCTGGCCCTGTCGCCACTCCTGATTATTGTCGAAGACCTGCACTGGGCCGACGCCGTGTCGCTTGAGGCCTTGCGGTTCGTGATGGATCGGCTGGAGCGTGGGCGGCTGATGCTATTGTTCACACACCGTCCGATGCTTGAAATGGATCCGCTCGAGTCAAGTCGAATTAGCCATACAACGCTCCGGCTGGCCCCCCTTCGCATAGCTGACGGACAAGAGCTGCTCGCGGCGCTCTTCGGTCACGGTTGGAGTGGATCTCACAAAAATCTATTCAATCGGATTCTTGAACGCGCGAGCGGTAATCCGCTGTTCGTTGAAGAAATCATACGCGGTCTTATCGAAGCTGACGTTTTGGCACGTGACGGCTCGCATTGGCAGATCAAGTCCGATGAAGCGGCCGCTGACATCCCGGCGAGCATTCAGGCCTTGTTGCTCGCGCGAGTGGACCGATTGCCACACGACGTGCGTAGGTTGGCCCAGGAAGCAGCAGTCATCGGGCCACGCTTTGATGCTGCCCTTCTCGGGGCCACGGCGACCGACCCGGCGAAAGTAGAGGCAGGGCTTGAACTGCTGTGCGATGCCGAGATTATCGAGGAGATCGCGGGCGCGAACTCGATTTCGATGCAATCCTATCGGTTTACGCAAACCATGCTTCAGGATGTGATCTACCAGAACCTCCTCCTGCAACGGCGTGTTGGAATGCATGGACGGATCGGTACTGCCCTGGAGCGGCTGTGCGGGGATGATCCCGAACGACTCGAAGACCTCACACTGCTGGGACATCATTTCAGCCTCAGCGCGAACAAGCCGAAGGGCGCGCATTACCTGAGCTCGGCCGGGGATCGAGCGCGCGCGATCTACGCCAACGATGACGCTATCCGCCTCTATCAACAGGCACTCGCCGTCCTGTTGACCTCTGACGATCAAGGACCGGAACGGCTTGTGCTGTACGAGAAAATTGCCGACCTGTGTGGAACTGCTGGCCGCCGTGACACGGCCGACGAACACTACCAGACGGTGCTGGAGGCTCACCGCGCGGCCGGAGACCGCGCCGCCGCGGCGCGGATACTTCGCAAGCTTGGCCGATTGATGTGGGACGCCGGCAAACGAAGCAAGGCGGAGGCGCATTACACCGAGGCGGCTGCGCTGCTTGAAGGAACGGATGCGCCGATCGAGTGGGCGCACCTCTTGCAAGAGCGCGGCCACCTCGCATTTCGCACGGGCGATCACACCGAGGCTGCGAGGTGGGCGGACGATGCGCTGGGTTACGCTCAATCCGTGCCGCCAGATATAGACAAGCAGGCCGGCCGCGAGGCGGCTCGCGCCACCGCGGAGGCGCTCAACACCAAAGGGGTTGCACTGGCGCGGCTCGGACGAAGCCAGATAGCGGTGAGCGAGGTGGAGCGAAGCGTCGCGGTGGCCGAAGCCGCTGGCCTTCTCAGTGCAGCCTGCCGCGGTTACACCAATCTTGGCGTGCTCTACACGATGGTCGATCCGGCGAGAGCGATGGAAGTATGCCGGCGCGGCCTTGCTATCGCGCGCCGTATCGGCGATCTCGGCTTTCAGGCGCGTCTTCTTGCCAACCTCGCCGTTGCCTGTTGCACTTTCACGGACAAATGTGCCAACGAGGGTGTGCCGGCTGCCGAAAAGGCGATCGAACTTGACCGTGCGCTCGACCAGCGCGAGCATCTCGCTGTGCCATTGATTGTGCTTGGGCAAATTCATCAATGCCATGGCCAACCGGAACTTGCGGCCCGCTGCTACAATGAGGCAATTGAGGTGGCTCGCGAAACGGGCGAGCCACAGCAGCTCTTTCCATGTTATGATGGTCTCGCGACGCTGAACCTCGATCGAGGCGACATGCCTGAAGCCGAGCGGTACTTTGCCTTGGCGCACGATGTTTGCGCCCGGCACGGGCTTGATCCTGAAGCGCTGATCGTACTGCCATTTCTTGATTAGCAAACTGAAGGAGGTTGACCATGTCCGAACGTCATGTCGATGGGCTACTCCAGCCGGGCGACCGCGCACCGAACGTCGTGCTGGATGCGATCACACGCGATGGCAAGATCGCGCTTGACGACTTCCGCGGCCGCCGTCCCGTATTGATCGGCTTATTTCGAGGCCTGCATTGCCCGTTCTGCCGGCGCCATCTTGCGGCCCAGGCGCAACTTGACACCGCGTTGCGCGAGAAAGGCATTGAGAGTCTGGCGGTGGTCAACACGCCAATCGAGCGCGCGCGGCTCTATTTCCGTTATCATCCGCTACCCAATCTGCTCGCCGCGTCCGACCCCGAGCGCGTCTCGCACCGCGCGTTTGGCTTGCCCAATCTCGAGTTCACGGAGAGCGAAAGCGAATGGCCGCGCAAAATGAGTATGAATGCCGTAATGACCATGCGGATGGACATGCCGGGGGAGTTACCCGAGCCGATGAATCCAATGGCCGCGGCTGATCTCCTCAACACCAAGGACGGCTACGAAATGACCGAAGCCGACGAGCACATGAAGGCAACCGGCCAAGGCCAACTCTTTGGCCAATTCCTGCTTGATCGGGAGGGTATCGTGCGCTGGAGCTTTACCGAAGTTCCCGAAGATGGCCGACGCATGTTCGGGGCTCCGACTCCCCGAGAGCTGATGTCGGCCGCCTCCCAAGTTGCGGGCTGAGTGTCTTTAATACGGTCCTCGCTGTGTGCCCTACCACGCTGTGGTTCTATTCTCCGGCCTCTGCGGCACGTCTCCAGAAAACGGGAGCCCGCTCGCTTGTTGTCCAGTACTATCCGACGCGCAGCGGGTCGGGTCATTTTCGTCACTCAAAGATTTGGAATGGCCAGGCTTTTTTAACTCGCTGCGGTGGCCAGCTGGGCGGTTGCGACACGAAGCAAATCGACGGCCTGCGCTGGTGTGTCGGCGACCCGCACGCCGGCTTTTTCCAAAGCTGCGCGTTTGGTGACATATCCGCCCTTGCCGCCAGTCACGATGGCGCCAGCATGCCCCATCTTTTTGTCCGGCGGAGACGAACGGCCGGCAATAAACGACACGATCGGCTTCTTTATACTGCGCGCATACTCCGCAGCCTCCTCTTCCATGCCGCCGCCAATTTCACCGACCAGAACAATCGATCTTGTCCGCTCATCGCGATCGAGCGCGACAAGCGCATCGCGCGTCGTCGTGCCGATGATGGGATCGCCGCCAACGCCAATGAAAGCTGATTGACCCAATCTGGCTCGTGTGAGGTTAAGACACATTAGCGTTCCGAGGCTCCCGCTTCGCGAGATTACGCCGACGTCCCCCCGCATGAAGATGTTGGGGTTATGCCCTGGCATAATACCGACAAAACCTTCGCCTGGCGTCACAATGCCGGCGGTATTCGGACCGACGATCTTACTTCGCGATATCTTCTGCCGCGCGAAAATCTCCAGCACATCATGACTGGGGATATGTTCAGTAAGTGTGACAATGGTTCCAACGCCTGCGTCAATCGCATCAATGATAGCCTCTTTTGCCATTGCTGGCGGAATGAAGATCACCGACACATCGATCCGCGTGCGCTTTGCGGCTTCCACAGCCGTCCTGAACATCGGCACGCCAAGATGCGTTTCACCCGCCCGCTTCGGATGCACACCAGCGACAACGTCGGTCCCCATTTCCATCATCCGCTCGGACCAGAACGAGCCCTGCTTGCCCGTCATGCCCTGCACCAGAACTTTTTGTCCGCGACGATAGATCATTGGGCTGCCTCAACCGCCGCCTTGACGGCGTCTTCCATGAAATCAAACGGTTCGATGCCAAGCTGCTCCCGAACCAGCTTGACCGCTTCATCCTCGCCGGTGCCGTGAATCGAGAAAAATACCGGCACCTTTGGTTTCAGCTTTTTCCACGCCCTCACGACGCCGTCGGCCATTACGTCGGTTCGCGCAAATGCACCGCAGAAATTGACGACAAGGCTTTTGACACCGGGATTTGCCAGGACGAGATCGAGCGCTATTTCCGATTTTGTGTAGGCCTCGCCCCCGATCTCGAGAAAATTCGCTGGCCGGCCACCAAAATGATCAATGACGTCCATTGTTGTCATGGTCAGGCCCGCGCCATTGGCAAGAACACCGACATTACCCTCGAGCTGAATGAACTTGAGTCCGCTGGCCGCGCCGCGTTCCTCCAGAACCGTCATTTTGTCCGGCGCTGCGACGCGGGTAAGATCCGGCTGACGAACCGACGATGCGTCATCCAGGACAAACTTGCAGTCCAGCGCGACAACACGCCCATCCTTCAGAAGGGCCAGCGGATTGATTTCGACCAGCTCGGCATCCTTAGCGCGGAAAATCCCATACAACCTTGCAAGAATGTCGGCGATCTTACCGGTTGCATCACCCAATTCGAGATCATTCAACATCGCAGCCGCGTCCGACGCGCCAAAGCCGTGGTGCATATTGACGACAGCACGGCAGATGGCGTCCGGGTGCCTTTCGGCAACGTCTTCGATATCCATGCCGCCTTCGGTCGAGAACAACACCATCGGGCTGCGGCTGGAAACATCGATCAGCACCGCGGCATAGAACTCCCGCTCGATCGGACACAGTTGCTCGACCAGAACGCGCGTGACGGGATGTCCGCCGATACTCATCCGCAGAATCTCGCGCGCAGCTTTCGCCGCTTCTTCCGGCGTATGAACCAGCTTGATGCCGCCGGACTTGCCTCTCTTTCCGGTCGGGACCTGGGCCTTCACTACAGACGGCCCGATATCCGCAACGATTGCGGAAGCCTGCTCCGCGGTTTCGCAGATACTGCCTTTTGGCGCCGGGATGCCCGCCGGTCCGAGGATGTGCTGCTTGGCGGCATGCTCTTCGAGATTCATTGTATCGTCCTATTTCCCGTAACGCACCCAATGCGGCCCAAACAGTTCTTCCTCGCTCGGCTTGTCTTCGGGAATTGGCGTGACAAGGTGAGTGATATTGAGAAAATGTTTGTAGTTCAGATTTTCCGAGATGCTGTTCTTCTGCCAAGAACCGCAACCCATGGTCAGCGTAAACTCCAGGCCGCTATCGAAACCGCCGCCATTTCCAAACGTATGAGCGAAGTTGATCAGCACGCGAACGACCGGAAGATCCTCCGCCAACTCGCATGCACGCGCCATGTTGGTTGTGTGCAGACCCATCGAGTGACCGCGCCCCTGAAAATTAAGGATCTTGCGGACAATCTCCTTGGCTGCGGTAAAATCCTTGGCGCGATAGACCGTCAGGACCAATGCCAACTTCTCTCCCGAGAGAGGATAGTCGCGACCAATTCCGGCTTCCTCGACCAGAATGTATTTTGACTTGGCCGCTGCGCCTGGAAGATTGAAGCTATCGACCAGCACCTTCATATCCTGAGCGATCAAACGCCTGTTGAGCTTCCCGTTTTTCCAAAGCTCGTTCTGAATCCTGGCCTTCTGCGACACGTCAGCCATATAGCCGCCGGCGCGCTTCAAAGCTTCGATGGCCTTGTCATAAACCGCATCGACGATGATCACCGCGTTCTCCGAAGAACACGATGTCGCGTTATCGAACGTCTTCGATGCGCATATTTTCTGAGCGGCCGAATCCAGATCGGCCGTTTCGTCTATAATCACCGGCACATTTCCGGCCCCGACGCCGATAGCCGGCGTCCCGCTTGAATAGGCCCGTCGCACGTTGTCCTGCGATCCGGTAACGAAAACAAGATCGACGGCTTCCATCAGCGCCTGTGTGGTCTCCTTCGTCACAGGATTCGGGAGAATCTGAACCAGATCCTCCGGCAGGCCGATCTGCGCCAGCGATTCGCGCATATAGTTCACGACCATCTCGGTCGTCCTATATCCCAGAGGCGACGGAGCAATGATCACCGCGTTGCGCCCCTTGATCGCCATCATCGCCTTGTTGACGGGCGTCGCGCCGGGATTGGTCGATGGCGTAATCGCACCGACCACTCCGACCGGCTTGGCAAATTTCACAATACCCCGCTTATCGTCACGCTCGATCTCACCGACGGTTTTCGCGCGAAGCAGATCGCGGAGCGTACCGAACGTTTTGCGCTGCTTCTTGATGATCTTGTCAGGCACATTACCGAGACCCGTGTCTTTCACCGCAAGCTCGGCAAGTGCCTTCGCGTGCTCTGGCTTGTAGAGCGACCACGCGATTGCGCGCACGGCTTCATCCACGCGGGCCTGGTTAGCATCGGCAAATGTCGCTTGCGCGGCCCGGGCGCGACGCATGAGATCTGCTGCGATCCCTTGAGCGTCCGTTTCTCGTTCTTGCAAATTAACAAGAGTACTCATGTCTTAACTCCATCTGGGGCAGGCATTAACGTGCGGCTGGCGCGCCATTGCTGTATGAATGGAAGCAGCAGCATCACAATCACAAAGACCATGACCGTTCCTGAAATCGGGCGGGTGAAGAACACCGTCCAATCATTCCCGAAACTGATCATCGAGTTCATGAAAGATTCTTCCGCAAGCGGTCCCAGGATGACGCCGAGTACGAGCGGCGCGACAGGAAACTTGAATCGTTCAAACAGGTAGCCAATCACACCGAACCCGATCATCAGCCACAGGTCAGTGATGCTGTTGCGGATCGAGAGAGCCCCGACGAAGCACAGAACCAGTACATAGGCTGACACAATCGCTTCAGGCAGATCGAGAATCTTTACCAGCGGGCGGATCGCGAAATAGCCGATCACGCACATCAGGAGAATGCCGAGAAAGATCGAAGCAAAGATGGTGTAAACAATCGGAGCCGAGTTCGCCATCACCTGCGGCCCCGGCTGAATGCCGTGCAGCATGAATGCTCCGAGAATGATCGCGGTCGCACCGCTGCCCGGAATACCGAGCGCGAGCAGCGGCACCAGCGCTCCGCCGACAGAGGCCGTCGCCGCGGCTTGTGGCGCGACGATACCTTCGGGAACACCGGTGCCCATATCGTTCCGGCGCTTGCCGAACTGCTTTTCCATACCGTAGCTCACGAACGAAGCGATCGTCGCGCCGGCGCCGGGAATAATACCTATAATGTTCCCTAGTATACTCGATCGCACAAACATCGCTTTGAGCGCGCCGATTTCACACAGGGTCGGCAACTCGGTGCGAGCAGAACCGATCTCTTCGATAGGCTTGGTCGCAAATCCCATCCCCAACCGCGACATAACTTCGCTGATGCCATAAACACCGACCATCACAACCAGGAACTCGACACCATCCGCAAGTAGCGGCGAGCCAAACGTGAAGCGCGATGAACCATAGGTCTCGTCGGTACCGACAGTCGCGATCAGGAGACCAACCGACAGACTGATCAAGGCGTTTGCCAGCGATCCGCTTCCCAGCGCAACGACGCTCGATAACCCGAACATCAGCACCGCGAAATACTCCGGCGTGGAAAATCGCAGCGCGAAAGATGCGAGCGGTTGGGTGAGTACAACCATGATGGTGGCAGACAGCAGGCCGCCGCCGAGAGCCGCGATCAGTGTCCAGCCGAGCGCCTTGGCCGCGTGTCCTTTCCGTCCCATCGTGTAGCCGTCCCATAACATTGGAACGTCGATCGGCTCGCCGGGTATACGGAACAGAATGGCAGTGAAAGCACCGCCATAGGTGCCTGATACATACATAGCGCTCAGCAGCACGATCGATGCAGTGACATCCATGCGGTAGGTGAACGGGAGCGCCAAAGCGACGCCCATCACCAGCGTAAGGCCGGGAAGTACCCCGATCAGCAAGCCAATGACAATACCGATGAACAGCATCAGCAAATGAATCGGCGTGAAGCAATCGATGAAGCCTTGGCCGAGCTGCATAAGAACTTGAGACATGCTTGCGCTCCTGCTCTCAACCACCAAGGATAATGCGAATGAAATCGGTGAAACCGTCGAACGGCGGCGCACCGCGAGGCAGCGAGACGTAGGCAATACGCATGAACAGGATTGCCGCTGCGATGGTTATGCCCGCGCTGGTGAGCCAGATGGTCCTATGGTGACGATAACGGCCAAGGTACATAAAGGCCGCGAGCAAGAGAAAAGTTGAAAGCAGAAAGCCAAGATAACCCACAACGAAAGCGTATGACGTCACCAGCGCGATGCCGCCGGCGAGAAGCCACGGGTACTTTTTCTCTTCCTCTTCAGTTTCTATCTCCTCCAGCGCGTCAACGACGCCGTGCGCTTCGCCCTTCAACCCGAGGAGAATTCTGCCGATTTCGAACAGGCACGCCGCCGCCATCAGCCCAATGATGGTCCGAGGCCAGAAATCAGGGCCAAGCGCGCCAGGCCGCGGCGAATATTCGATCTGCCGCGCAAAGTGAAAGAGCAACGCTGCAACAGCGAGGCCGACAAGATAGGGGAACGTCGATCGAATGATGCTTTTTTCCATATCCTGGCCTCGCCCCAATCGCGGCTAGTTGGTCGTAACCGTTTTTCTCATGTCTTCGAGTTGCTCTTTGACAAAGGCGGGTGCCTTTGTTGAATTCTCGAAGCTTGCGGAATCGCCGTACTGATCCTCGAGGAATTTCTTGTACTCCGGAGTCACAGCGACCTTAGCGAGTGCATCAGAAAGTTTCGCAATGATGTCGGGCGGAGTACCTGCCCGCACGACGATGGCGCGGAACTGCGGCAGGGCGACCTTGTATCCGAGTTCAAACGAAGACGGCACATCCTTGAACGCTGCCAATCGCTTTTCGCCGAACAGCATGATCGGACGCATTTGCTTACCGGTCAGAAACTGACCGACGTCACCTGCCTGTTCGTAAAGCGCGTCGGCATGACCGCCAAGAATTGAGACGTAGCGCTCGCTCGGCTTTCCGAACGGCACTTGCACGACCTTGACACCACCCCGTTCGAGCACGGAAAGCGAGAAGTCATCGACGCTGCCGAAGCCGAGTGTGGCTACTTTCAACTTGCCGGGGTTAGCCTTGGCTTCCTTCTCGAAATCGGCCCAGGTTTTGAACGGACTATCCTCTTTCACGAAGATGAAAGATGGCGCTTTGATCATCACCGCTACTGGCGTGATACTGTTCATCGTCCATCGCGGCGCCTTGCCAGCCAGCAACGCATGGCTGTCGGCGATGTAGATCGCCATCGCGTAGCCGTCGGCCGGCGCAGCGAGAAGCTTCGCCATGCCAGTGGCGCCCGTGCCACCCGGCACGTTCACGACCGGAACGCCCTGGCCGAGCAATGGCTCGATCAACTTGCCGACAAGGCGCGCGAGTTGGTCGGCACCACCGCCCGGGCCCCAAGGCACGATCAGTTCGATCGGTCGTTCGGGATAACCGGCTGCTACCGCCTTGCCGCCGAACATTGCAGCGCACAACGCAGCACCGAATACTACCAAGCGTCGCATCGCCGAGCGGTGAGGCGAATCCCGGCGCGCGGCCGTTTGTTGATTGACCTTCATGTTTCCCTCCCAACGATTTCTTCCGGCTTTTATGATCTCAACCGCCGGACTTTTGACGTCCGATTCAACCTTGGTCGTTTTTCTTATGGTGCATGACGCCAGAACCATGACAAAATTGATTGTCTGCATCGCCATCATTCACGGGATTTATCGGTGAACCAGGATCTCGATATCTCGCTACTGCGAACATTCGTTGCGATCGTCGATACCGGCGGACTCACATCTGCGGGAAAGAAGGTCGGACGCACGCAACCTGCCATCACGCATCAAATTCGACGCCTCGAACAAGCGGTCGGAAAGCCATTGTTCGGTGACAAGCGAAGGAACATGAGCCTCACGCATGACGGCGAGGTTTTGCTTGAGTTCGCACACTCGATCCTGCGTCTGAACGATGAGGCCCGCGGACGTTTTTCAGTTCCTGATATTGCGGGTCGTGTCACGCTGGGCACGCCGGATCTTTATGCCTCATACTTGCTGCCCGAAGTCCTCGACAATTTTTCGCGTGCATATCCGCAGGTCGAAATCCAACTGCGTTGCACGAGAAGCGTTCACCTCAACGCAGCACTGGAGCGCGAGGAACTCGACATCGCGCTGATGACCAACCAGCCGGAGTTTCGGCACGGCGAATTGGTGCGGTGCGAACCCCTGGTGTGGGTGGCAGGCTTGCGAAGTCAGCCGGAGCTACAGAAGCCACTCCCTCTTGCCGTCCTGCCGCAAGGCAGCGTTTATCGGTATCACGCGCTTGAGGCGCTGGGCGCGGCGGGAATGCAGTGGTCGATCCGTTCTGTCTCGGACAGCATCGCCGGGTTGCAAGCCGCCGTGTTGGCCGGGCTCGCGGTTTCTGTATTTCCACAATGTGCTGTCGTTTCGGGTATCCGGTGTCTCGACGGCGAGAGCGGCTTGCCGAAGCTGCACCCCATCGAACTGGTGCTGCATCGCAAGAGTCACGATCTGTCCGATGCGGCCGAACAGCTAGCGCAATATATCGCACATGAGTTGGGGAACCCGGCATTGACACCGGCGAGCGCCATGAAATCAGCAAAGGAAAAGCGGCTGCGTTGAAGCAGCCGCTCTCATATCACAACAACGATCTTCTGCTTTATGCGACTTTCTGTGGCCGCATGTCGTCCCGGCTGATGCCCGCGACAACGACAGGCTTCTTCATTGCGTCACGCCGGAAAGGCTCGCCAAGCTCCTGATTCAGGAGAACCTCGATGAAGGTCGTCTTGCCCTGCTTTTGAGCTTCGCAGGATTCGCGAAGTGCGTCGGTCAGCTCCTGCTGCGTTTTAACAACGATACCCTTGAGACCGCACGCATCAGCAAGCTTCGCGTAGCTCAAATGCCGATCGAGTTCGGTTCCGACGAAGTTGTTGTCGTACCACAGGATCGAATTGCGCTTCTCCGCGCCCCATTGATAGTTACGGAAAATCACCATGGTGACGCCAGGCCATTCTTCGCGGCCGACTGAGCTCATCTCGTTCATCGAGATTCCGAACGCGCCGTCGCCGGCAAAACCAACGCACGGGACGTCTGGGTTACCGATCTTGGCGCCAATGATCGAAGGAAAACCATAACCACACGGACCGAACAGACCGGGAGCCAGATACTTGCGGCCTTCATCGAAGGACGGATAGGCATTGCCGATCGCGCAGTTGTTGCCGATATCGCTCGAGATAATTGCATCGCGCGGCAGACCCGCCTGGATCGCGCGCCACGCCTGGCGTGGCGACATGAGCTCCTTGTCGCGAATTCGCGCATCGTGATTCCAGCTTGTGCCTGGATCGTCGTCTTCATGATCCATGCTCGACAAGGTTTGCAGCCACTTCGACTTGGTCTGGTGCAGCAGCACTTTGCGTTCCTCACGGCCTGCATCCCCGGCGGATGGCGACAGCTTTGCGAGAATGGCTTGCGCGACTCGTTTGGCGTCACCGCAAATCCCGACCGTCACCGGTTTGGTCAGACCGATCCGATCTGCGTTGATGTCGACCTGGATGATCTTGGCGCTGTTGGGCCAGTAGTCGATGCCATAGCCTGGCAGCGTGGAAAATGGATTAAGGCGCGTACCGAGCGCGAGCACCACGTCGGCTTTGGCGATCAATTCCATAGCAGCTTTCGAGCCGTTATATCCCAGCGGGCCGACCGCCAGACGGTGACTGCCGGGGAATGAATCGTTGTGCTGATAGTTATTGCATACCGGTGCATCGAGACGCTCGGCAAGCGCAACACAATCCGAAATCGCACCGCCGATCACAACCCCGGCGCCCGAGAGGATGACCGGGAACTTGGCTTCGGACAAAAGCCTCG
The DNA here is from genome assembly GCF_058793355.1 of Afipia sp. MLSD5-FHT05B12. NCBI lineage: Bacteria > Pseudomonadati > Pseudomonadota > Alphaproteobacteria > Hyphomicrobiales > Nitrobacteraceae > Afipia > Afipia sp. MLSD5-FHT05B12. Next base: position 104,878 of record NZ_JBXAFS010000001.1, on the reverse strand, counting down.
CTGCTTCGGAGATCGCATGATCGCCGCCGGAAGGCCGCTCGAACTCTACGATCGCCGGCAAGTTGATGTCGACAACCTGAGTCCAGAAGTCGCGCGGGATGTTGAGCTGCGCAGGAGCGGACAAACGCTTCGCTTTCAGAATGACGCGATTCAGCGTTTCGGCCACGCGCGAAGGGTCCCGCACCTCCTCCTGGTAGCAAACCATGTCGCGGAACAGCGCCATCTGTTCGACTTCCTGGAAGCCGCCCTGCCCGATGGTCTTGTTCGCCGCCTGCGGCGTGACCAAAAGCATCGGCGTATGATTCCAATACGCAGTCTTGATCGGTGTCACGAAGCCGGTAATGCCCGGACCGTTCTGCGCAATCGCCATCGCCATCTTGCCGGTCGAACGGGTGTAGCCGTCGCAAATCAGGCCGCCGTTGGTTTCATGCGCCACATCCCAGAACGTGATGCCGGCTTTCGGAAACAGATCCGAGATGGGCATGAACGCCGAACCAATGATGCCGAATGCATGCTCGATGCCATGCATCTGCAGGACTTTCACGAAGGCTTCTTCCGTCGTCATCTTCATGGGAGGTGATCTCACTCTGTTTTGAAATACGGCGCGACTGAACTTTCCGGGCGAGCAATGCCATATCGCTTGACTGCTTGCAATGAATGTTTCAATTTATAGCTCAATACGTTCCGGAAAATGGAATAATTGCGAACTAGCGACATGAACGAACTTTTTGGCGCTCTCAAGCCGTTGGCATTACTCGAGGCCGTTGCAGGCATGCAGCATCCTGCGAGCCTGGCTGAGCTCGCCATCCACGTGGGCGTGCCAAAAGCAACGATGCATCGATGGCTCGGTTCGCTGGAAGATGCAGGCCTCATCCAACGCACGCCCGATGGCCGGCGCTACGAACTCGCAATGCGCGCATCGCAATTGGCGTTCTCGATTTTGTCGAACCGGCCGGGCGGCGCCATTCGCCACGAGATCCTCAAGCGCGTCGTTCAGGAAGTTGGAGAAGCCTGTAATCTCACGGTGCTTGACGGAATGCAGGTGACCTATCTCGATCGCGTTGAGTCAAAATGGCCGCTGCGCATCACCTTCCAGCGAGGATCAAAAGTCCCGGCCTATTGCTCCGCAAGCGGCAAGCTGTTTCTTGCATTGATGCAACCAGCCAAGCGCGACCTCATTCTGTCGGAAATCAAGTTCGAGCGGCTGACTGAAAACACAGTGGTCGACAGAAAAGCATTGTTGAAAGAATTTCTGGATATCCGCCGCGATGGTTACGCACTCGATCGCGAGGAATATCTTTCCGGTCTCGTCTGCCTTGCCGTCCCGATCTTTTACCAAAAGGGGCGTTCGCGCGTTTGCGCCGCCGCGCTCGCCATTCAGGCGCCCGTTGCACGCCTCTCTCAAGAAGAAATGCTGACGAAACTCCCGATTCTGCGAACCGCCGCCCAGTCACTCGGCGCGACAATCGGCGAGAAGGCGGAAACACAGTAATGGAAAAGTCTCTGCCGATGTTTCCAAGACTCGACGCCATGGAAGAGTCCGCGCGCGGCAAGGGCCGTCTCGTTGTGGCGGTCGCCTATCCCTGTTCAACCGACTCGCTTTCAGCAGCCTTGTCGGCGCGCGACGACGGAATCATTGAACCGGTTCTCGTCGGCCCAATCAGGCGCATGCAGGCGTGTGCCGACATGCTCAATGTCAATCTCGACGGTCTTCGATGCGTTGACGCCGAAGACGATCCCATATCGTCCTCGCGTCTTGCCGTGTCGCTTGTCAGCGCAGGAGAAGCCCGCGCCCTGATGAAGGGGTCTCAGCACACAGATGAACTTCTTGGCGCCGTCATGTCACGCGATGCCAATCTGCGCACGGAGAAGCGGATGAGCCATATATTCTGGTTCGATCTGCCGACTTACCACAAGCCATTGATGGTGACGGATGCCGTCGTCAACATCTCGCCAACCCTGAAGGACAAGGTTGGCATCCTCGGCAACGCGATTGACTTCGCATACTCAATCGGGACGCCTTCGCCAAAAATCGCACTCCTGTCCGCGGTCGAGAACGTCAATCCGGAACTGACGTCAAGCATGGACGCCGCGGCGCTATCGAAGATGGCCGATCGCGGTCAGTTCAGGCGCGGAATTGTCGATGGTCCTCTGGCGTTCGACAACGCAGTCTCGACAGCATCAGCGACAAACAAGGGTATTTCATCACCCGTTGCCGGAGATCCGGACATCCTCATGGTCCCCAATCTCGATGTGGGCAACGTACTCTATAAATCGTTCATTTATATGGGGGGCGGCGAATGTGCCGGCGTCATACTCGGCGCGAAGGCTCCCATCATTCTCACGAGCCGATCGGATTCGCGGCGCGCCCGTATCGCCTCCTGCGCATTGGCGCAGTTAAGTCTCTCGTAAAAAGCACTAGAAAAAACGGCCCGGATAATTCCGGGCCGTTTGTATTCGTCATGAATTAGGCGATCATGCCGCGATCGCCTTGGCGACCGGCAATCCTTCTCCCAACCGTCCTTTTGCAAGACTCTTGATCCAAAGGGCTGACAATGCACTGACGATGCCGGCGAACGCGCAGTAGCTGGCGATCGCCCAACCCGCATTTCCAGTGTAACGCTGCACCAGATAGGTCGCGATAATCGGCGTCAGACCGCTCGCGAATATCCCGGAGAATTGGTACACGAACGAAATGCCGGTGTAGCGCACCTGCGGCCCGAACAGATCGCAGAACAATGCGGCTTCCGGCCCGTACACCGATGCGTAAAAGATCGCGAACGGAATGATCAGCGCCGCCCAGACCAGGATCGGCTGTCCGGGATATGTCATCCAGATATAGAAGGCAGGAAATGCCGACAGACCGGTGATCAGCGATCCCCAGAAATATGTCTTCGTGCGTCCGATCCGGTCCGACACGTGACCGAAGTACGGAATGAACAGACACATCAGCAGTGCGGCCGCGCAAACGCCGAGCAATGCCTCTGTCCGGGGGACCTTGAGCTGCGACGTCAGATAGGCAATCGAATAGACACCGAAGATATTGAAAAACACACCGTCGATGTAGCGCGCGCCCATGCCGGCGACGATCTCCTTCGGATAATCCTTGATCATGGCCGCAAACGGCACCTTCACTTCAGCCCTGCTTTCCTTCAGCTTGGCGAACTCCGGCGTTTCCATGATATTCAGGCGAATATAGAGCCCGATCAACACCAGCACGAAGCTCAGAATGAACGCAAGGCGCCAGCCCCAGGCAAGGAATTGTTCGTTGGTCAGCGAATAGGACAACAGCGCGATGACACCCGATGCCATGCACAAGCCGATCGCGAGACCGATCTGCGGGAAACTTGCATATAAACCCCGCTTGTCCGGCGCCGCGTATTCATATGTCATCAGAACCGCACCACCCCATTCTCCTCCAAGGCCAATACCCTGGAGAATGCGCAAGGCAAGCAGCAGAATCGGCGCCCATACCCCGATTTGGGCATAGGTCGGCACCAGACCAATCAGGAAGGTCGCAACGCCCATGATCATCAGCGTCAGCACCAGCATGCTCTTGCGGCCGATGCGATCACCGAAATGCCCGAAGATCACACCACCGAGCGGCCGCGTGACGAAGCCTACGGCAAAAGTCGTGTAAGCGAGCAACGTGGAGACCACAGGGTCCCCCGAAGGAAAATAGAGCTGATTGAAAACGATACCGGCAACGACACCGTAAAGGAAGAAATCATACCACTCGACAGTCGCTCCTATCAGCGAAGCGATCACGACACGTCCTAGCAACTTATCCTGAGTCATTGTTTCACTCCCCGTTTTGTTTATGCGTTTTTGTCTTCTGTATTGTCGTTAGTTAAGCAGCGATCGCCCCCTCTTTCGTGTCGGCTAGAATCATATCCGCGGCCTTTTCCGCGATCATCACCGCCGGCGCGTGCGTGTTGCCGGACACCAGCGTTGGCATGATCGAACAATCAACGACACGAAGACCGCCAATGCCATGCACACGAAGACGGGCATCCGTCACGGCCATCGGATCCGAGCCCATCTTGCATGTGCCTGTCGGATGAAAGATCGTCGCGCCGTTGCCGCGGGCAAAGTCGAGAATTTCGTCGTCGGAGTTCACGCCCGCACCGGGCTTGTATTCGCTTGCGATGTAAGGCTTCAGCGCATCGGTTGCTGCAAGCCTGCGCGCGTACTTGATCGATTCAACCGCGCAGATGCGATCCGTCTCAGCCGCAAGATAATTCGGCTGCATTGACGGTGGCAGCAGAGGATCCGCCGATTGAATGTTGACGGAGCCGCGCGATTCCGGCCGTAACTGGCAGACCGAGAAAGTACAACCGGGCCAATCATGTGGCTTTCCGCCCGCCTGTTCCGCGGAAAGCGTCGCGAAGTGAAACTGGATGTCTGGTGTCTGTGACCCCGGCAAAACGCGCGTGAACAGCCCGCCTTGATTAATGCCGATGCCAAGCGGGCCTGTGCCCTTTATCAGCCACTTCAGTCCGATCCTCGCCTGCCCCGCGAGAGTACGCAGGTCATCGTTGGTTGTGATTGGCTTCGACACGCGATACATCAGACGGAATTGCAAATGGTCCTGCAAATTCTGACCAACGCCCGGCAGATCATGCACGACGTTGATGCCATGACTCTGCAAAAGCTGCGCGGGACCAATGCCGGAAAGCTGAAGTAAGTGCGGCGATTGAAGCGATCCTGCGGACAAAATCACTTCGCATGCCGCACGAGCTTCCCGCGAAACACCATTCTGCAGGTACCTCACGCCGACAGCACGGGTGCCTTCAAGGATAACACCGGTCACCTGAGCGTCCGTCTCGATCCGCAGGTTGGAGCGGCCACGAGCTGGCTTGAGATAAGCCACCGCCGAACTAATACGCCAGCCGTTATGCGTGAACAGTTGGTAGTAACCGACGCCTTCCTGATCGCCGCTGTTGAAATCGTCGGTCTTCGCAACACCAAGCTCATTCGCCCCGCGAATGATTGCTTCCATCAGTTCGTTTTTTTCAACGATATCTGACGACCACAATGGTCCGTCGCCGCCATGAGTCTTGCTGGCGCCACGACTGTTATGTTCGGACTTGATGAAGTAGGGAAGAACACTGCTCCAATCCCATCCGGCATTCCCGAGTTGCGCCCAACGATCGTAATCTTCTCGCTGTCCGCGCACAAAAATAAGCCCGTTGATCGAACTTGACCCTCCGAGACCGCGACCGCGCGGCCAGTAGATCTTGCGATCTTTCATGTTGGCTTCAGGGTCGGTGTAGAATCCCCAATTGTAAGCTTTGTGAAACATCGTCTTCCCATAGCCGATGGGAATGTGAATCCAGAGATAGTTGTCCTTTGGACCGGCCTCCAACAGCAAAACCTTGTGCCGTCCGTTCGCGCTGAGTCGGTTAGCCAGCACACATCCCGACGAGCCCGCACCCACGACAATGAAATCGAATTGATCAGCCATCCCCTTCTTTCCCCGAATATTCCATTTATTGAGACGATTTATCTTGAAGGTTGAGGCTCGCTAAAATTTTTGTCAACGTATGTCATCATTCGGTAACTCACTCATCGAGACGGCTCACACATGTCGACGCAAACAACATCTTCTGTCTCAGAGCGGGCACTCCTACTTCTTGAAATCATCGCCAAGACGGAAGCGCCGCTGACACTCAACGAGTTGATGACTGCGATTGCGTTACCGAAAGCAACGACGCACCGCTTCGTCGCACTGCTTGAAGAACTGGAATTCGTGCAACGCACTGGAGACGGCCGGCGATTCGAAATCGGACATCGGCTCACGAGTCTGGCGCTGGACGCGATGCGTCACGCATTTCAATTTGCACCTCGCCGCGTACTCCTCTCGGCGCTCGTCAAGGAAACGGGCGAGACTTGCAACATCACAATGCTGGACGGAGATCACCTGATCTATCTTGATCGCGTCGAGTCAGACTGGCCGCTGCAATTTCGCCTGAAGGTCGGATCGCACGTACCGCTCCATTGCACGGCAAGCGGCAAGTTGTTTCTCGCGCTTGGACCGCCGTCGTTGCGCAAGGCGCTATTCCGCACACAACCGCTCCAACGTTACACCTCGCAGACGTTGACAATGACGGCGAAACTGGAACCCGAACTTGACGTCATCCGTAAAACCGGGATTGGCACCGACCGCGAGGAGTTCATGGATGGCATGACAGCGGCTGCCGTACCGGTTTGCGATGCCAAAGGGCGCATCTTTGCAACTGTCGCGGTGCATGGGCCAAGCACAAGGCTGCCGCTGTCGCGTGCCGTTTCTCTCGCACCTGCTTTGAAAAGAGTGGCGCGGGCGATCGAGCAGACGCTTCTCAAGCCGGGTACGCCGCCTTCCGAGCATGAAAGCCTCGGACAGCGAACCACTAAAACTGTTGTCTAATATCTCTCACACAACCGCGCGGAGACGCGGACAGGAAATCGCCGATGCATGACAAGACCTCGCTTACCGCCAGCGCCCCTAAAAGGCTTGGGCTGTTTATCTGGTCCATCATACCCGGCACCTTGCTCAGCATCGCCATCACGATCGTGGCGATCGCTGGACAGCATATTGAAGAGCTTGCTTTTTCTTACCCCTATATTGAAGCGCTTGTAATGGCGATCTTGATCGGCATTGTCGTGCGCTCCTTCTGGCGCCCCGGACCACGCTGGCAAGCCGGCATCAATTTCAGTGCAAAGCTCCTGCTCGAAATAGCGGTGATGCTGCTGGGCGCCTCGATCAGCTTTAGTGCGATCCTGGCATCAGGCCCCGCATTACTGGCCGGCATCGTCTTTACCGTTATCCTAGCGATCGGAGCCAGTTACGCCATCTCTCGTCTGCTCGGTCTGTCTCAACACATATCGATTCTGATTGCGTGCGGGAATTCGATATGCGGCAATTCGGCAATTGCGGCTGTCGCTCCCGTTATTGGCGCTAGCAGCGATGATGTTGCCTCCTCAATTGCGTTTACCGCCGTGCTTGGCGTTGTGATTGTTCTTGGCCTTCCGCTCTTGTTCCCATTGCTTCATCTGAACGAAACACAGTACGGCACTCTCGCCGGATTGACAGTTTATGCAGTGCCACAGGTTCTCGCTGCCACGATCCCGGCGGGTCTTGTCGCTACACAGGTCGGTACGCTCGTCAAGCTCGTGCGCGTTTTAATGCTCGGCCCCGTTGTGCTTGTGCTGTCGTTGCTGCGAAACAGAATTTCTGACCACCAAGGCGATACACCTGCGAAGCCGGGGCTGTTGCAGCTAGTTCCATGGTTCATCGTTGGCTTTCTTGCGCTTGCAGCTGTTCGCTCGCTTGGCTTCGTGCCCGACGCAACTCTCAAGCCGATTACAATCACGGCGAGCCTGCTCACGATTGTATCGATGGCCGCGCTCGGCCTCGGTGTCGATATCAGGGTGATCGGCAATCTCGGCGGTCGCGTGACGTCAGCCGTCACAGGCTCGCTCATTGTCCTGTTCGCGATCAGCCTGGCGCTGATTCATTTTCTCGGGATTCACTAAACTCCGTCTTTCCGGCCTTTCACCCCTGACAAGGGAGAGCAGGAAAGAACATCCCGTCTTTGGATGATAGCGCGGTAGATTTATCCTCCAAAGCGCCCGGAATATGCCGATTTGTTTCCTTGAAGCCATTGATTTATAGATACAAATTCACGTCACCTTCGATACAGGTGATTGTCATGACCAAGCACACCAGCCCCTCGGGAGTTTTCGCCGGCCGTTCGGACTTCGGTCGGGACGGAATGCTCGGTCATTCAAATGCACACGCACATCTGTCTGAACCCGAGTTGTCTGTCTGGGCAGAACAATCGACCATCGCTGCTCGTGGAAAGTCTCGCTTCGGTCGTCTCGGAACCTTGGCCTTCTGGACGATTGTCGCCGGACTGTTGATTGCGAGATTTTTTGTAGTTGATCCGGCCACGCTTCGCCCGGAGGGCACCTCGCCTCCGGTCTCTATGTCATCAGGGGCGCCCTCGAAGATATAAGTTAACCGCCCCTTGCTTTACTATCCGGCGAGATCACGCTTGCTGATGCTCGCGTCAACATTAGTGCGAAGAGGAAGTGCGCGCCGGCTTCCATCCCCTATTCGATCCTGATGTTCGCGGCCTTCACCAATTCCGCCCAGCTCTGTACGTCCTTTCGATACTGCTGATTCCATTCGTCCGCTGTAACCGGCGGATCAATCGGAAGTGAGCCGCCCGCGATGATTTTGTCGCTAACACCCGGCTGCGCGAGTGCCTTGACGAAGGATGTATTCAGCCGATCAATGATCGGCTTCGGTGTCCCGGTCGGCGCAAATGCCGCATGCCATCCAACCGTGGTGAACGGGACTCCAGCTTCCGCAAGCGTCGGGATGTCGGGAAGCGATTGGAATCGCTTCGGACCGGTGACCGCGAGAGCACGAAGCTGTCCGGATTTGATGTAAGGAATGGTCGAGAGCGCATCGAGAACGCCGACCGTTACGTCTCCTGCGCGAATATCGATAATCGCGCCGCCTCGATTGTAAGGCACATGCGTCATGTTGACTTTGGCGTTCAGGTTGATGCTTTCGCCAGCGAGATGCGACGGCGTACCGGCGCCAAAACTTGCGAAACTGACTTTGCCGCCATCGCGCCTCGCAAGCTCGATCAGGTCAGGAACGCTCTTCAACGGCCCATCCGGCCTTGTCACCAGAACGAGCGGAGCGATCGCAAGCCAGGCAACACCGGTCAGATCCTTGAGCGGATCGTAGGACAGCGATGCATAGATCGACGGCGCGATCGCGAGAGCCCCCGCCGTCATCAGCAGCGTGTAGCCATCCTTCGGTGCGCGCGCGACCAGATCAGCACCAATGTTGCCGCCCGCACCGGGCCTGTTGTCGACAACGACACTCTGGCCGAGATCGTCACGCATCTTGTCGGCGACAATGCGAGCCATGATGTCCGTGCCGCCACCGGCGCCCGACGCGACGATGATGGTAACGGGCTTGGTAGGGAACTGGCTTTGCGCACGCGCAACACCAGGTGCTGTGAGCAGCAAAGCAGTTCCGCCTTGTAGCAGCCTTCGTCGATCAAGCATCATTGCCGTCTCCTTTTACAACGCCTCAATACGTCAGTTATCCGCGAGCGGTTGGGATCATTCCTGAAAGGCTTTTTCGCGTGTCGCCCGCACGGCCGGAAGAATGACCGCGAGCAGCAGCAGAACAGCCAGAACAAGAAGCGCCAGGCTCAGCGGCCGGTGCAGGAAGACCATCGGATCGCCCTGCGAGATCAGCAATGTCCGGCGCAGGTTCTCTTCCATCATGGGCCCGAGCACGAAGCCGAGCAGCAGCGGCGCGGGCTCACATCCGGTCCTCAGGAAGAAATAGCCAAGCAAGCCAAACAGCGCAGTCAGCGCAACCTCGAAGGTGCTGCTGTTAAGGCTATAAATGCCGATGCAACAGAACAGCAGGATAGCAAGAAACAACAGGCGATAAGGCACACGCAGCAGCCGCACCCAGATGCCAATCATCGGCAGATTGATGATGATCAGCATGAGGTTGCCGATCCACATCGAGGCCACGAGTCCCCAGAACAAATCTGGCTGCTTGAGCATCATTTGCGGCCCGGGCTGGACGCCCTGGATAATCATGGCACCGACCATCAATGCCATCACCGGATTTGGCGGGATGCCGAGCGTCAGCAGCGGAATAAATGAGGTCTGTGCCCCGGCGTTGTTGGCGGATTCCGGACCGGCAACGCCTTCAATGGCGCCACGGCCAAACCGCTCAGGCGTGCGCGAGATCTTCTTCTCTATGGAATATGAAGCAAAGGCTGCAAGCCCAGGCCCGCCGCCAGGCAGCACGCCAAGCATCGATCCCAGCGCCGTGCCACGGAAAATCGCGGGAAGCGCCTGTTTAAAATCCGGCCAGGATGGCATCAAGCCCTTGATCGGCTGATCCAGCACGCCCCTGTCTTCCTGCTTCGACAGGTTATGGATAATCTCTGCGATTCCGAACAAACCAAGGGCGATCGGAACAAAGCCGATGCCATCGGACAGCTCCGGGATTCCGAAAGTGAAACGCTGCTTGCTGGTATAGATGTCGGTGCCAATGAGACCGAGAAAGAGCCCTGCGAACATCATCGCTACAGCCTTGGTGACGCTGCCCTGCGCAAGAACGATCGCACCAATCAGGCCAAACAGCATCAGCGAAAAATATTCAGGCGCTCCGAAGCTCTGTGCCACTGCGGTTAGTGGCCCGCTGAACGCCGCCACCAATACGGTTGCGATACACCCGGCGATGAAAGATCCAATCGCAGCGATCGCGAGGGCGGCCCCGGCGCGTCCCTTACGCGCCATCTGATAGCCGTCCAGGCACGTCACGATCGATGACCCCTCGCCCGGCATGTTGACGAGGATGGCCGTGGTCGAGCCGCCGTACTGCGCTCCGTAGTAGATTCCGGAGAGCATGATCAGCGCGGACGTCGGCGAGAGCGTGAATGTGAAAGGCAGCAGCATCGCGATGGTCGCGACCGGACCGATGCCCGGCAAAACGCCAATCAGGGTACCGAGCAGCGCGCCGATGAGACAAAACTGGAGGTTTTGCAGCGTGACCGCTACGGCGAAACCGTGACCAAGGTGCTCAAGCATCTCCATTGTCAGACCCCCGGCAGGATTTTCATCGTCAAGCCGAGAGCCTTGACGAACACCAGTGCTGACACCACAGCGAGAACGGCACTGAAGATCAGGGCTTCAAGCCAGCGCGTTTCCTTTGATCCCGCTGCCGCAACCAAGGCCAATCCGATCGTTGCCGGAATGAGACCCGCTGTCTCGATCAACCCGGCGAAGACCAGCAGGCTCAACAGGACGAGGGCAAGCGGGCGCAACTGCCACCGCTCCATTTCCTCGCTGGGACGCAAAAATCCGGTCACAACAATGATCGTCCCCATGCCAAGCAGCGCCCAGCACAGCAATCTGGGAACGAACCCCGCCGCCATCCGGGCGGCAGTGCCGGTGGCGTAGTCCGCCCCGATCCAGAAGCCGGCGGCCCCAAGCAGGACGAAGAAGGCGCCTGCAAAAACATCCTTATCGACGGTCATTGGACTTCTCAGCAGCACTCTATGAAAACAATTTCAGAATTGTAGGACTCAAAATCTGAAATCGTCAATGCCGCTTGTTGCCATAATGATAATCAAATATGGCCTAATATGACAGCTTGCCGCGCATTGACATCCAGCCCCTTGCACGAATATCGTCAAAAATGTAATTGATTTCATGCATAACGATGAGTGGAATTCTGCCGTGACGACGACAACTGTTCACAGCCTGGCCCAGGTGGCGCGGCTCGCCGGGGTATCGACCGCAACGGCCTCACGCGCGTTCAACGCGCCGCAGCTGCTAAGCACCGAGACGCTCCAGCGCGTGAATGCTGCCGCCGAAAAGCTACAATATTTCCCCGACGGTCTCGCCCGCTCGCTGCGAAGCAAGCGGAGCATGGTTGTCGGAGCAATCATGCCTTCGTTGCGCCACGCCTATTTCGCCACCACCGTCGAAGGACTTCAGACTGCGATTGCAAAGCAGGGCTACACGCTTCTGCTCGCGACTTCCAATTTCGACCCTCAGACGGAATTGGCGGCGGCGCGCTCGATGATCCGGCAGGGCGTCGATGGCATCATTCTTGTCGGAACGCAGCATCATCCATCGCTGCTGCCGCTTCTGACAGACCGCGCCAAGCCGTTCATGATCACGTGGACCTATGATCAGGAACTTCCATCCGTCGGCTTCGACCACCGCCGCGCCAGCCAGGCCTTAGCCAGTCACCTGTTGGACCTCGGACATCGCGACATTGTCGTGGTTGTCGCGTTTCTCGCAGTGAGCGAGCGCGAACGCGAACGTCTCGCGGGAATTGAAGACGAATTTGCGGCCCGCAACATGAACTTCGCGCCCGACCGCGTCATCTATGCGGGTGGCAGTGGTCTTCAGGATGGCCGCAATGCATTGCGAACCGCACTGGCGCGCTTTCCTTCCGCCACGGCCGTGATTTGCGCCAACGATCTACTGGCGGCCGGCGCCGAGCTGGAATGTTCCGCCCGCGGACTGAGTGTCCCGCAAGACATCTCGATCACCGGATACGGCGATCTGGAAATTGCCGCAGCTATGAACCCTCCGATAACAACCGTGCGAACCCGCGCTGAGGACATGGGGAGAATTGCAGCCGAGTGCCTGCTCGCCAAGTTCGCCGGCCAAAACGTTCCGGATCACATCGAACTGGCCACCGAACTCATCGTCCGCGGAAGCACCGGCCCAGCAAAATCCCCAGGAGACCAATGATGAACATTTTCCAGAAACATGGCGAGCAACCGTTTCTCAGTAAGATCTATGATGTCCGGGTTACCCCTGATGTCACTTACGGGGTCGGTGGCGTCGATTTCTCTCCCGAACAAGGCGCTGCGCGATACCGAGCGCTGAAGCTCGACATCTATCAACCCGTTCCGGAAACAAACCAGCCCCGCCCGGCGCTTATTATGGCGTTCGGTGGCGCGTTTCATCGCGGGTCGAAGAGCCTTGAGGTTTTCGAAGGCGAGAATCCAAGCACAGCCATTGCGGAATACTGCCGTGAGTTCGCACGCCGTGGCTACGTCTGCTTTTCAATCGATTACAGGCTCATGCAGGAAGCTCCGGACCCCGGCACAACCCCGTTTCTGCTTCCAGGGCAACCTCAAAATCGCGACCGTATCGATTTCGTGCGCAACATTCTGGGCCTGCCGCCGAGCACGCCGCAAATGATGGCAGACACACTTGAAGCTGCGACGGACGATATGACCAGGGCGGTGAACTTCGTCCGTAACCAGTCACGCACTTACAACGTCGATATCACCCGTATCGCGGTCGGCGGGTTCTCGGCGGGCGCCGCCATCGCGCTCAACTCAGCTTTCGCCGAGCGGGCTCCAGTCGCAGCCGTTGTTGCACTATCGGGACGAATCGCTGGCCCGACTCTCGAGACTCATGTGACCGGCACTGCCGGCGAGCCGGCAATGCTGCTTTACTATGGAGAAGACGATCTTCCCGTCATCCTTGGCGGCGTCGATGAGATGCGCCAACACATGACCAAGGTCGGCGTCGAAAATCAGTTCGTACATGTCGCGGGCCAGAATCATTTCTACCTGAGAACTGCGGTTGTCGACCGCAAGGATGGCGGCAAGACTGATGTCGAAACTCTGATGGCCGAATTTCTCTATGCAAAACTCGGCTTGGCCGACCGCGCAAGGATAGAGGCTTAGCTCCGCAAACGAACCACGAAGAAGAATAGTAGCGAGTTGACCTGAATGACCTTCCCGCAAATGACGACCGGTATTCTTGAAGATTTCGCTGACGCATGGAACCGGCATGACATCGACACTCTCATGTCGCTCATGACCGACGATTGCGTGTTCGAATCTGGCACTGGCAACGACGTATCCGGGACCACATTTGAAGGCCGCGAGGCTGTTCGCCGCGGCTTCATGCTGGCCTGGCAGACGGTCCCCGACGCACGCTGGATGAACGCTCACCACTTTATCAGCGGCGAGCGCGGCGTTTCGGAATGGACGTTTACCGGCACAAACACAGGCGGTCAGTATATCGAGGTCAAGGGATGCGACATTTTCCACTTCCGCGGAGATAAGATCGTCAGGAAGAATTCGTTTCGAAAACAGCGCATGTAACGACGGGCAGGTTCCGAGATGGGCGGCGCGGACAGCCGGATCGTCCGAAATCATGGCCGATGCCCCGTTCGCCACAGGTGCGCGCGAGCAGGTCGGAATACCGTCTAGCAAGGTGCGGCATTCACGCGTTCTCTGGCACTGAACTTCCAGGCGGCCACTTCACTTACACCTGCCAGAGCGCCCGGGCCGTCGGCAGGGAGATATCGGTAAGGCGCGCGGCATCCTCATTCTGGTCGAGGGCGATGTACTGGCCCTGCCAATAGGTCAGCGACGGCTTGCCGGGTGACACCCGCAGATCGAGCACTCGCCCGATCACAATGGCATGCGAATGGCGTTCCACGACGTACTCGACCTCGCAGTCGAACGCAGCAAGCGCACCGGTCAGCAGCGGCACGCCGGAGACGAGACTGACCCACTCGGCGCCCGCAAAGCGCTCGGCGCCTTTCAGGCCGCCGACACCGGAAAATCGTTCCGCGATGTCGAGGTGATCGGAGCCGAGAATATTGATACCGAACACACCATGCCGCTGAAGCAGCGGCCATGACGACGCCCTGCGGTTGATGCTGACGATCAGCGTCGCCGGCTCGACCGACAGCGACGACACCGACGTCACGGTCATGCCGGACAGATCGTTGCCCCGCCCGGTCGTGATGACGCTGACGCCGCTCGCCAGCGAGCGCATCGCGCTCCGGAAATTATCTGCCGACGCTTCGATCCTGCTTTCGCGAATATTCCGGACCAGCGAATTCATGTCAGCCTCACGCTCCCGCCGGATCGTCGGTTTCTTTCAGCAGTTCGCGAAGAATGCTCCCTTCCAGCGCGGCAAGCTCCGCCGAGCCGCGCTGCCGCGGGCGCGCCAGATCGACAGCTATATCGTGCATGATGCGGCCGTCATCGATGACCAGAACACGATCCGCCAGCGCGACGGCTTCCGACACGTCGTGCGTCACCAGGATCGCCGTGAATTCCTGATCGCGCCAGACACGCTCGAGCAGCCGCTGCATCGAAATCCGCGTCAGTGCGTCGAGTGCGCCGAGCGGTTCATCGAAGGCCAAAATCCGCGGATGGCTGACCAGCGCACGCGCGAGCGCCACGCGCTGCTTCTGTCCGCCGGATAGAACTGCAGGCCACTGGTCCCGCTTGTCCTCGAGACCTACCTCGATCAGCGCTTCCTCTGCCCGCGCTTTCGCGTCAGTTGTGTCGCGATCGCGGCCGAGCCCGACCTCGACATTCGAGAGTACGCGCGCCCACGGCAGCAGCCGCGGCTCCTGAAACATCACGCGGGCATGATCGCTAGGACTTCCCTCGTGATCGCCGAATTCGATCATGCCCGCGCTCGGCCGGTCGAGGCCCGCGATCAGGCGCAGCAGCGTGCTCTTGCCGCAACCCGACTTGCCAACGATGGCGACGAACTGCCCCGCTGGGATATGCAGATCGATACCGCGCAGTACCTCGTTGTCGCCGAACGACTTGCGAAGACCGCGGATCGTCAGCGACAGCGCCCGGGACGCGACGGGCTCTCGTTTGTCTTCATGAACGAAGGCCGCGCGGCGGATCAGCTCCGCGGCCTGCAAACTTTCCGCGCTCGAGGGCACAAGTCGAACCAATTGCTGCATGAAGGCCTCACTGTTTCTGGAAGGCCGGGTGCCAGGACAGCGTGAACCGCTCCAGCACGCGCGCGATCGAGTCGGCGAGCTTGCCGAGCAGCGCATAGATCAGGATGCTGAGTACGACGACGTCGATCAGCATGAATTCACGCGCCTGCATCGCCATGTAGCCAAGCCCGGACGATGCCGCGATGGTTTCCGCCACGATTAGCGTCAGCCACATGATGCCGAGTGCAAACCGCAGGCCTACGAAGATCGACGGCAGCGCGCCGGGAAAGATCACGCGGCGAAACAGTTCGCCGTTGGTCATGCCGTAGATGCGACCCATCTCGATCAGCTGCGGGTCCACGGTCTTGATGCCGTGCAGCGTGTTGAGATAGATCGGGAAGAACACGCCGAGCGCGACCAGAAACAGTTTCGCCGACTCATCGATGCCGAACCACAGGATCACCAGCGGAATCAGCGCGAGGTGCGGCACGTTGCGCACCATCTGCAATGTCGTGTCGGTAAGCTTGTTGCTGAGCTGCGACAGGCCATTGGCCAGCCCGAAGATGAATCCGATGCCGCCCCCGATGAGAAATCCGACGCTCGCGCGCCAGAAGCTGACCCAGATATTGCGAACCAGTTCACCCGAGAGCAGCAGTTTCCACCCCGTCACCGCTACATCAGACGGCGCAGGCAGCACCCGCGCCGACACGAAGCCGGTGACGCAGGCCACCTGCCAGACCAGCAGAATGACAAGCGGAACGATCCACTGCGTCAGGCCGTCGGCGCGCGGGATGCGGAAACTGCGCGAACGCGCCTGTGATAGTGACTCCGCGAGACTCATGACGACGATGCCTGCTTCCGGGGACGATACTCGTTACCGATGGTCTCGCCGAACGGCCCGGTGTTGACGCGCAATTTCGCGGAACTGGACTTGTTCAGGTTGAGCAGCGGGAACACCAATTCGGCGAAGCGATAGGCTTCCTCGAGATGCGGATAGCCGGACATGATGAAGGTATCGATGCCGACGTCCTGATATTCCTTGATGAGTGCTGCAACTGTCTGCGGATCGCCGACGAGGGCTGTGCCCGCGCCGCCGCGCACGAGGCCGACGCCGGCCCACAGGTTCGGGCTGATCTCGAGCTTGTCGCGCCGTCCACCATGAAGCTGCGCCATGCGCTGCTGGCCGACCGAGTCCATCCGCGAGAAAATCTTCTGCGCCTGCGCGATGGTATCGTCGGTGACGTATTGAATGAGTTCGTCCGCCGCGCGCCATGCTTCTTCGTTGGTCTCGCGCACGATCACATGCAGGCGGATGCCGAAGGAGAGCTTGCGGCCCTTCTTGTCGGCGGCAACCTTCACCCGTGCGACCTTTTCGGCGACCTGCGCCGGAGGCTCGCCCCAGGTCAGATACTTGTCGACGGTATCGACCGCGACGTCGATGCCGGCGTCCGACGAACCGCCAAAATACAGCGGCGGCCGCGGCGATTGAACCGGCTCGAACAGCAGGCGACCGTCTTCGATCGAGATATGCTTGCCCTGGACGTTGACGGTCTTACCCGCAAGCAGATCGCTGTAGACGTTCAGGAACTCGCGGGTGACTTCGTAACGCTCGTCGTGATCGAGGAAGATGCCGTCGCCCTTGTTCTCGATCGGATCGCCACCGGTCACGACATTGATGAGCAAGCGCCCGTTCGACACGCGGTCCAGCGTCGCGGTCATGCGCGCAGCAACGCTCGGCGACTGCAGGCCGGGACGCACGGCGACGAGATAGCGCAGCCGCTCGGTCCATGGCGCGACCGCCGCGGCGACGACCCACGAGTCCTCGCAGCTGCGGCCGGTCGGCAGCAGCACGCCAAAATAGCCGAGCTGGTCGGCGGCCTGCGCCACCTGGCGCAGGTAGCTGAAGTTCACCTCGCGTCCGCCGGTGGTGGTGCCGAGATAGCGGCTGTCACCGTGGGTCGGCAGGAACCAGAGGACGTTGGCTGGAGTCGTGTTCGCGCTCATGATCCGGACTTTCGTGCGATATCCGACACACGGACTTCCTTCGGGATCAGCTTCAACTGGAACAGCGTGTCGGCGATTTTCTGCTGGTCGACAAGAACCTGTGAATCGATCGGCTTGATGCCGTAGGACTGACGCTTCAATGCGGTCTCGATGATCGGCACCGGCAGCCCGACCGACGGGCTGAGCTGTTCTGCGACCGCGTGAATGTCGGTCTTGGCCCACTGGTCGACCTCACGCAGACCGTCGAGCAATGCGTCGAGCACCTTGGGTTCTCCTTCAAGGAACCTCTGCGACGAGAGGTAGAACTGCGTGTTGGGCACGATGCCCGTGCCGTCCGTAAGTGTCCGCGCTTCGAGGGTAACTTCCGCGGCTGCCTGGAACGGATCCCAGATCGACCATGCATCCACCGCCCCGGTGCTGAACGCAGCGCGCGCATCGGCCGGTGTCAGGAATACCGGCGTGATATCTTCATATTTTAGGCCCGCTTTCTCCAGCGCCTTCACCAGCAGGTAATGCGCATTCGATCCCTTGGCCACGGCAACCTTCTTGCCCTTGAGGTCGGTCACGCCTTTCAGTGGACTGTCCTTCGGAACGAGAATGGCTTCGCCCTTCTGCGCTGGCGGCTCGTAAGCGACATAGCGAATCGGCGCACCGGCAGCCTGCGCGAACACTGGCGGCGTCTCGCCGGTGTTGCCGAAATCAATCGCACCGACATTAATGGCTTCAAGCAGCGGCGGACCAAACTGGAATTCCGTCCAAGTGACGGTGTAGCCGAGAGCCTTCAATTTTTGTTCAAGCGTCCCTTTGCTCTTGAGCAGCACCAGCTTGCCGTACTTCTGAAAGCCGATTCGGACGACCTTCTCCTGCGCCTGCGCAGGCGTGACCGGCAAAAGCGCTATGAGCGTCAACACGGTGGCGGCAGATACAACGAGCGCAAGCTTAGTGACGGAGCGACGTATGTGCATGAACTGTCCTTCGATGAAATGATATCGGTTGATAGGGTCAGGTCTGCGCCAGCTTCCAGACGATGTCCCGGACAGTGATCCGCTTCGGGATCAGTCCGAGTTTGTGGAAGCGGTCGGCGACGCCCTGCTGGGTTTCGATGACGCCGTCGGTCACGGGCCCGATGGCAAACGACGCGCGGCTCGCGGCCAGCGTTTGGATATCGAGCGGCACGCCGGTGATGTCGAGCAGCGATTTCGCAACCGCCTCGCGGTTGTTCTCCGCCCAGTTCGCCGCGGTCGCCAGACCAGCGATCACGCCGCGCAGCGTTTCCGGTTTCTTGGTGGTAAAATCGCGATTGGCGATAAAGAAGGCATTGGTCTTCGCCACCTCATACGCATTGATGAGAATGCGCGCGTTCTGCTTCTTCTCGCCGATGGCAAAGTAAGGATCCCATACCGCCCATGCATCGATGCTGCCGTTGGCGAAGGCTGGCCCGGCATCCGGCGGCGTCAGATAGACCGGCGTGATGTCTTCATAAGTGAGCCCCGCCTTCTCCAGCGTCTGCACAACAATGTTGTGCGCGCTCGATCCCTTGGTGAAGCCGACGCGCTTGCCCTTCAGATCCGCGATGGCGCGGATGGATGAACCCGGCGGAACCAGAATGCCCTGCCCGTTGCTGATCGGCGAAGCCGCGGCATAAACGATATTGGCGTTCGCGGCCTGCGCGAAGATCGGCGGCGAGTCACCCACCGCGCCGAAATCCACGCTGCCGTTGCTGATGGCTTCCATCATCGGTGGGCCGGACGTGAACTCGACCCATTTCACTGACGTGCCGCTCGCCGCGAAGCGCTTCTCGAGCGTGCCCTGCTGGCGTGCGATCACCAGAACGCCGGTTTTCTGATAGCCGATGCGAACTTCCTTCGCGACCGCTTGCGCGCGCGCGGATGTCGCGGCGAATGCCGCAATTGCCGCCGTGGACAGTTTCAGAAATTGCCGCCGCTTCATTCCGTTCTCCCGCAAATCGGATACGCACAGATGCTGTGCAGGTGATGCAGGATGATGGTCATGCAGATTTGAGGTGTCGAGGGCTGCGCAAAAATAGCGATGCCCGCGCTGTCCCGGTGCATGCACTCAACGGAAATATTTCGGAAAGCGCGCCGATCGCAGTCCGATTTTCTGCGGTGACTTTTCATCACACCGGCGTGAGCCGAATTAAATCACGGAGCCGGGATTCCAAATCGCTCATGCCTGCGCGGCACGCAACAACTCATCGTCGCGCATTCATTTCGCGCCGCGGCTGGAAACAAGGATGAAACGCGCGGCGAACGCCAGAACTATAGCAACTCATTATCTGGCTTGTTTCCTACAGTCTCACATCAGGGGCCGTCATGATCGCGCTTCCCAGGCTAGATCAGCGGCTCATCCCTCGGCAAGGACAGGAAACGATGACGCAACGCTTCAAGCTATCTGGTTCCAGATTAATTTCCGGAATGCTCACCGCCGCGTCGATCGCGCTTGCGGCGACGACATCGGTCGCGCAGGACAAGCCCGCCGATCAGATCCGAATCGGCCTGCAAAAGTCATCGACGCTGATCGCGGTCCTCCGCGCCAATGGTGAACTGGAGAAGGCACTCGCGCCGCTCGGCATGAAAATCTCGTGGCATGAATTCTCCAGCGGCCTTCCGCTGCTGGAATCGCTCGGCGTCGGCAATCTCGATTTCGGCGCGGACGTCGCGGACACTGTCCCGATCTTCGCACAGGCGGCCGGATCGAAGCTCGCTTATGTGGCGGAAGAAAGCGCATCGCCCGCGGCACAGGCGATCCTCGTGACCAAGGACTCGCCGATCAAGACGCTGGTGGACCTGAAGGGCAAGAAAGTCGCGGTGACCAAGGGCGCGGGCAGCCACTATCTGCTGCTCGCCGCGCTCGGGAAAGCCGGGCTGAATTTCAAGGACATCTCGCCTGCCTATCTCGCCCCGGCCGATGGCCGCGCGGCATTCGTCAGCAACAATGTCGATGCGTGGGTGGCATGGGACCCGTTCCTGACCAGCGCGCAGCGGCAGTCCGGCGCAAGGGTTCTCAGCGACGGCAGCGGCGGCCTCGCCAGCTACAAGCGCTACTATCTCGCCTCGGAAACCTTCGCGGACCGCCGCAGCGACGTGCTGAACCTCGTATTCGCAAGCTGCGCGACACAGGCAAGTGGGTGAAGGCCAATCCGAAGGAAGCCGCGACCCTTCTGGCCGGGCTGTGGGGCATCGATGCGCCCACCGTCGAGGAAGCCAACAGCCACCGCAGCTACGGCGTCGGCACGGTCAAGCCCGCAGGCCTCACCGAGCAGCAGAAGATCGCCGACGCGTTCCTTGGCGAGGGTTTGATCCCGAAGAAACTTGACACCACCGCCGTCAGAATCTGGACGCCGAACGCGCCATAAGGTCTTGATGGGTTCATGAACCGGAGCAAACGTTCCATCCCCGGCGATTGTCCGATGGTTGCGATCGCCAGCGGCGGATATTCAGGCGCGGCACGCCAGGTACGATACGCCGTCGCTCCTCTCTCGGATCGGTTTTGAGTCTCAGCGATCGCAGAACCGCTCCGTGAACCTCGCTCTCCCAGCCTCTGTCCGGGTAACACCAAATCAACACCTGAAGAATGGTTTTGACCCGCGGGCTAGAACCGGTAATTCACACCGAGCTTGATCGCATGCAGGTCGAGTTCGTTTTTCGCCAGACGTCCGTTCGTCGTCTGTGATGAGCCGGGAACGTTGATAGTGTTCCATAAGACACACCTGGGGCCTATGTATCGTGCGCAGGTGGTCCGCACCGAGGTTGGCAGCGTCACGCCGGCGGTCGCACCGCTGAAGAGAAAGTCCTCGTTTCCAAAGCGGTCGTAAGAATACTCCCCCTTCAGCGACCAGTTGTTCTTCAGCGCATATTCAAAACCCGCGCCGATCGTCCAACCGCTGCGGACGGCGGAGGCTTCCTCGTTCAAGGATAACTGAGTCCAGCGGTTGTTGGCGCTCGGCTGCACATATTGTGAGCGAACCTCGGTCTCATTCAGGAAAGCCATGCCACCTGTTGCATAGATAAGCATACGGTCAGCGGCATAACCGATGCGCCCACGCAGCGACGCGCTCCAGTCGATTGTGTAATTGGTTTTTGCCTGCAGAAAGCTTCCCGCTGCCATTTGAGGATCTTCCGTCACGATGGCGTTCTGCGTCTTCCTGAGCTTGGTCCAGGAAAAATCTCCCTCGACGCCGATCACCATGCGATTGGAGAATTGATAGTTGAATCCTGCCTGGATGCCTCTTGTCAGATCGCGGAAGTCCACGTTGGCGGATTCCGTCGCCGGGATACCGCCGGGCGTGCCGTCCGCAGCCGTGGTCACGCCGCGGATGCTGCCCAGGGCGTAGCCGAGGTGGCCGCCCGCATAGAAGCCGGTCCAGTCGCTCCCTGGCGCGCCGACCGAGGCGTTCCCCAACTGAATATGAGGGAAACTGGTGATGAGCGGATGCGTATCGCCCAACGTCGTGGTGTAGCTGATCCGCGCGGTACGGCCGGGAGACGGAACGCCGATAGAGGTCAGCGCGCCGAAATAATATTGATCGGTGATGTTCTCCACGCTGAAGTTGAGCGTAGAATCGGCATCGATCTTGTAGCTGCCGAACAGATCGTAGACCCGGTACGACGGCCAGGTGAACGTATCCGTGACAGAGGGCGGCCAGACGCTCCCTGTCCGCGCCGATGAGAACTGCACGCGGCCTCCCAGCGTCAGTTTCTGATCGAATAGCCGCACACCCGCGGTCACGCTGCCGGCGTATTCCGGCGGGACATAATTCGCCGCGTAGTCGTTCTTCAGCGCCCCCGACGCACTTCCGAAGCCTGATGAGAGCGGCGGTGCGCAACGACCGGCGGTCTCACAGTATTCGATTTTGAGATATTTTGTGAATGCGCCTTCGAGGAAGAACGCCCCTGCGTCGTAGCCGCCGGATATTTCAAAGCCGCGATAGTTCGCGCTATCTATATTATACCATTGATACGTGTTGTTGTTTGGGTTCGGTCTCAGGCGAACGATGTAGTCGTCATAATGGTTGTCAAAGTAAGACAGCTTGACGCGAAGCTTGTCGCCACTCTGGAAGAGGTTATTGCGCAGAATGTTGACGCCGCCTTCGTAGTTCTTGGCGATCTCCGGCCGCAGATCTGGATTGTTCCAGAGCAATCCCTGATAATGCCAGTGAGACTCCCGCAGACTCGGAGGCCGATAGCCCTCCTTGTACTGACCATAGAACTGCAATCCCTCGATCGGTGCAATCACGATGCCGGCGCTGGGACTGGCGCGGCCGCCGGAGCGCTCGGGAAATTTGGTGAGATATCCCTCGCCTTCGGAGTTGTAGTGATCGTAGCGTAGCCCCGCGGAGAGAGTCAGCCAGTTGGTCGGCTTCAGGCTTGCGTTGCTGAACGTACCGGTCATCAGCCGCACGCCCGAGGGGCCGTAGGTTTCCCAACCTTGCGATCCGGTTATCGCGCTCGCAAATTGCTCGGCCGTCGCATGTTCGCGCGTGAACTCCACGCCGTTGTCCCAGGTCAACTGGCCGAGCGGCGTGGCTAACACGGACGTGTTGCCGGCATCGCCGCCCAGAGTCGTAACTCCCGAAGGCCCCGGCAACAGGCCGTGGCGTTCGGAGGCAACGTCGCTGAGCCAGAGGTTGGCCCGCATCTTCACATACGGATTGTCGGACGGCTCATACTTGTACTTGGCTGTGTACGTATCGACATGGGTTTTCGAGAGCGGGACCTGCCCGTAAGCCAGAATCCCTGAATTCAGCGCGAACTGATAGCTGAGTTCGTCGAGCTCACCGTAACGGGAATTGTAGGAGAGATAACCCAGTTCGAGCGACTGGCCGTCGCCCCATTTCACTTTGCCCTTGGCCAGAAACGAATCCGTGTTCTCCGATGTGTTGAGCACCTCCTGACCAGGCCTCACGAGCGCATTGGCGTTTGTCGTCGTCGTTGCACCCTGCGGACGAAATGTGATTCCGGCAGGCACCTTCGTTCCCGCGAAATAGTTGCCCTGCACATGCTTGGAATAGGCAACGATGAATTCGTAGTTTTCCTTGATCGCGGCCACGGCGGCGCTGCCCGAATAGTTGTCGCCGTTGAAGAAGGACGGTCGCGAGCCGGTGGTGCTGTTGGAGCCGCCGGACAGGAAGCTGGGCGCATGTTCGGTGACCGCATTGGTCCCGACGCTACCCTTCAAGCGCGTGCCGAAAGTCTTGCCGTCCTTGACGATGTCGCCCGCCTCGAGCGTGCGGAAATTGACGCTGCCTCCGATCCCGCCAATTCCCGCACCTTCGCTTGGCCCCTTGGAAACATCTACCCCGCCGATGAGGTCGGGGTCCACATAGGTCTCGTCGCGGTTTCCGATGTAGCCCCGATAGGAACTCGTCGTCTGCCGCGCGCCGTCGATCATCGTGGCGACGCGGCCCATGCCCTGCAGGCCGCGGACGTTAGGATTGATCGAGGTGCCGACATGACTCCCTGCCGAAATCACGCCCGGCGTATTGATAAACACATCACCGGCCGAGGTCGGGGGCAGGCGGTCGAGCTGTTCGCGTGAGACGTGCGACACCGAACCTGGCGTTTCATAGGGCTTGTCAGTACTGGAAACGCCGCCGCTCACATCGATCGAATCGAGCAGCACGCCGTCCGACGGAGTCAAGTGTTCCGCATTTCCCCCGGAACGGAGGATCGTCACGCTGTTGATACCAGTGAAACGATAAGACAGACCCGATCCGGCAAGAAGGCGACCGAGTGCAGCCGACGGCACCATGGCGCCGCTGACAGCCGGTGAACTCCTACCTGCCACCAGCATCTGATTCGCAAAAATCTCGATCCGGGTCTGGCGCGAGAATGCGATCAGCGCACCAGCCAAAGGCTGCGCCGCAATATTGAGATCGCGCGCATCGGCGCTACCGATGATACTCGCAGGTTGCGTTGTCTGCGCGAACACAGACTGAACGACCACGACGGGAGTTAGGCACGTGCTCGCCATCACCAGGGCGGCGAATCTTCCTGCGCGCGCGTGCGCACTCGTTCTGCCCTGCCCCATCTGATTGACGCTCCGTCCTGCCGCAACTCAACAAAAGACCGCTATGTCGCGGTGTCCTGCGTTGAAGACGATGGGAGGAGGAAAAGCAGTTAGTCGAGCGCGGGAATTTTTACGGACCGCTGTTTGGAATAAGTACAGTCAGCAAGTCGGTCGCGCGGTAAATCCGCAGCGACAGGGACTGAGCGATGGTATCAAGTGCTGCGTCGCCGTTTTTTGCTTCAAAGACGGCGGTGACGTGCCGTCTGCCGAGCGATTTGCCCAATAGCACAATCGAACCGCGGCGATACCGCCCGAGCTCGGCAAGCACGGCATCCAGCGGAACATCCCGGAAGACGATCTGATCCTGCCGCCAGGCCTGGACCGCATCAAGATCGGCCGCTGTAACGGTGGAAACCCTGTTCACGTCATAGCGAACAGCCTGACCAGCCAAAACCTTCACGGGTGAACTTGTCGCATTGCGCACCTGGACAGTATTGCTGGTCACGGCGACCATGACTTCATCGGCAATCTTGACGTCAAACGCCGTGCCGAGAACTTTCACCTCGCCATTCCCAGCGGCGACAATGAAAGGCCGTTCCGGATCTTTCGTAACCGTGAAGAACGCCTCTCCTGTCAGCAGTTTAATCCGGCGCTCATTCGCGCTGAACGCAACGTCAATGGCCGTGGCGGCTCCCAACTCAACTTCCGAGCCATCTTGCAGCGTGATCATGCGCCGCTCACCGATCGTTGTCCGATAGTCAGCGAACAGGCCGGCCGGCATCATCTGCCAGCCAATTCCAGCCGCTATCAGCAGGACAATGGAAGCGGCCACGCCCTTCGCGGCACCGGCGCGGCGGCGTGGCGATTTCGTCCGCGATTTACGCCTCTTCTTCTGAAGAGAGCCGCCACGACTGGGCAACACTTTCGGAGCGGCGGCATCGAGTCCGCCCCACATGCGTTCGATCGAGCGCCATGCGGTCCCGTGAGCCGGATCGGCGGCAAGCCATTCCGCGAATGCGGCGCGGTCAACGGCGGTCGCCTCGTCATCCCGCAGGAGAACGAACCATTGGACCGCCTGATCATCCACCGAGGGGGCGTCGT
Organism: Afipia sp. MLSD5-FHT05B12; assembly: GCF_058793355.1. Classification (NCBI taxonomy): domain Bacteria; kingdom Pseudomonadati; phylum Pseudomonadota; class Alphaproteobacteria; order Hyphomicrobiales; family Nitrobacteraceae; genus Afipia; species Afipia sp. MLSD5-FHT05B12. The sequence goes on along the minus strand of NZ_JBXAFS010000001.1, from coordinate 79,473 downwards.
TCCTGTCCATGCAGCCTCAAATGATGCAGCGCGCGGGCCGAGACTTCCAGATCATGTTCCGCAGGTTTTCCCGAGGAATCCCTCGCGTGGAGATTCATGCACCCCCCCAACTATTAAGAGAGACGTTGGTAAGCGTGAGATCAATTAGCCGCCCGGCGAGGAAATCTCGCCAAAGCGGCTTCGGAGGGAGGCCAGCGCCTTCACCATATGCACCATGACCGTGTTCTTGGCTATGTCCAGACGACCAGCGATCTCGATATAGCTCAGGTCTTCGAACTTGTGGAGAATCAGCACCTCGCGTGTACGTGGTGGCAGTTCGCTCAGCGCCGCATGCAACGCCAAAAGCTCTTCCCGGGAAATCAGGACAGCATCGGGAAGCGGAGCCGAATCAGCAATCGTCTCGTCCAGTCCGACAGGATCTCCGAGCGCGTTGCGCCGCTGCTGACGGGCCCGGTCGACGACGAGATTGCCGGTCGTCCGGAACAAATAGCCGCGAAGGTCGCGTATATCCTCGCGCGGAGCACGAAGAAGCCGGAGGAATGCATCCTGAACGATATCGGCTGCCGCACTCGCCGATATCCCGCGTCCCATCAGGAAGCGTTGAAGCCGCCCCTGTTCGTCAGCATAGAGCGCCGCCAGATTGCCCGCCAGATCACTCATTCAAACGCGACACCAATCAATTGATCACTGAATAAAGTCAGCACGATCATTCAAGCTACGATTAGCGGCGACACGTTTTCCTTGCAAACGCAATGATTTAGATTGGCTCTAGAGAGAAGATCAAAGCCAGGCGCAGAATCGACTTGCCAGAGCGTTTCCGCCCGATCCGTAGCGCTCTCGTGTTTGGAAGCTGCTACCTTCCAATATTCCTGGCCGATCCAATCCCGGCAAGGTCTTTGGCGGCGCTCCAAACGTGACTACCGCGCATGTGGTGGAGATAGGTATTTTCCTCATCCATCTCTCCTGTACGGAAACTTAATTTTCAGATCGGACCTTGGGGGTTCGTACCGTGTCACGAATCAGGCCCTGATAGATGTTGCCATCGAAGCAGGCGTTGCCAGATGAACCGATCAACTGAATCTCTCATCAAGTTTTACTTGGCCACTACGTGCCTTCCCATATCCAGCAAGCCGAGCGCATGATTGTTTCAGTCGCCAACCGATTGCCCGACACTCCTGATACGCGAGGCGAGGCGGTGGATTTGGTTTGCCGTATGCTGGGCGCACTGTTACTCGCCCGCGCGATACCGATATCAAGCGGTTCGGGCGACGAACTACTGACAAGAGCGACGGGACGCTGCAAGCAAAGCGCCGCAGCTTTCAATAACCATGCTGCTCAACCCAGAAGTGAGGATTAAAACGATCGTCGTGCCAACGCTAGTTTTTGGCTCCGCATTGTATCTAAACAACAATAATCTGATCGTAGCGCTCGGATGAATACAGCAGCTCAACGCGCGGTGCTCTATGGCTTAATACGGCACGTTGGTTGACGTAAGCTTTGTCGGTAATCTCTCCCGCTGCGAGTGAAGGAGGCTCTTCAAGAAGCGTGAGGATGCGAATGCGATCACTGCTTCCAACGCTCGCGTTGTGTGCTCTGAAACATTGCTGCAGAAAAGCGATCACGCCGGGGTCACTTGCCAGGTTCTCGGCTCCATCAGCGGCATACTCTTTTGCTCTGACAGGGTTCAGCCAGCCGAGTACCGCGCATGATCCACGATTCTCCCCGGCAATGACGGCATCCTGCAAGACACCATGTGTCGCCGCCAACACTGCCGCACGTAGATTTCCGACTACTACCCACGTTCCGTTTGCGAGCTTGAAATTCTCGGAAAGCCGACCCGTAAATCGCAGACCCGTATGTGGATGAGCTGGATCAAGGAACGAGACCGTGTCGCCTACGCGATAAAATCCTTCGTCATCAAAGGCCGCAGCCGTTGCTTCTGGCCGTCCGAGATACCCAGGGGTCACATTGGGACCCCGGACCCGCACTTCATATGTATCGCCAACAGGGATCAGCTTTAATTCCACACCTGGCGCGGGTAATCCGAGTTCGCCCGGCTCTTCTGTTGCCCAATGCGTGGTGCTGATCGTTGGCGCAGTTTCTGTGGCGCCGTAGCCAGACATCACAGGAATACGCCAGCCGGTCGTAGCCATCGCCAACTGGTACAGCTTGTCCAGTGTCGTTCGAGAGATCGCAGAGCCCGCATAACTGATCCGGTCAATGTGCCGGAAGAAGCTCGCTCGCAAATCCGCATCAACCTCCAGCGCCTCGCAAAGCAACGTATAGCCGGCCGGCACGTTGAACATGGCGGACGGCGATATTTCCTTCAGGTTAGCAATGGTCTTGTGGAACAACTGCGGAACCGGTCGGCCATCGTCGATATAAAGCGTGCCGCCGTTCTTTAGTATGCCGTGAAGGATGATGTTGCTTCCCATCGTATGATGCCAAGGGAGCCACTCGACCTGAACCGGCGCTTCGCGCGGCAAAACGAGCAACGATCCCATCTCGAGCGCACTGGACATCATCAGATGCGTATTGATCACGCCCTTCGGGAGTCCTGTCGAACCAGACGTGAACAAGATCTTGGCCGGCGCGTTCTTGTCGATCGAGCGAAACGCCTTCTCGAACGAAACACCGGGCGCTGTTTTATAGAGCGATTCAATTGACAACGACCCGGTTTTCTTATCGGCCGCAATCCAGGTCGCGCGCGTCAACTCCGGAATCGCGCGGGCGCCAGCGTAAGCATCACTGTCTTGCACGAACACGAACGATGGCTGGAGAACCTGGCTGATATCCTGCAGGCGGGCCAGGCCGCCGGGCAAAATCGAATAGTTGGGCGAGATCGGAGCTACTACCAAGCCAACGGACATCGCGGCGAACATAATCACTGCGTGCTCTATTGAGTTCCCCGAAAGGATCGCAAGCTTGTCTCCACCCCTCGCACCCTGATCCAGCAGCGATTGACCGACAGATTGCACGCGTTTCCACATCTCGACGTAGGACACTTTTTCCCACGTACCGTTGCTGCCACGCTGAGAAAGAAACGTCCGTTCCGGTGCCTTCTCCGCCCACGCCGGAAGAAAATCCAGAATCGTCCATTCCGGATTCGCGAATGCGATCGGCGATCTCAAAATGAGTGTGCCGTCATCGCGTTTCTCGATATCGACTACTCGCGGCGCAAAGCGCGGCCCCTGCGCGGTACTGGGCGTCAATTTAACAGTCATGAGTTTGGCTACACCTAACCACGAGGAGGCAACGAAACATCGTAAATGAGCAGCACGCGCCTCCAGGCAGAGCAGAGAAACGCGCGCGCAGGCGCTGGCCCTCTTGCCTTAGTCGGACTTGTCGTCGAGGACGCCGCCAAACTGCTCCCAACTGCGCCCATTCCAGCGCTGCAATTGCAACTGCGTCCAATTCATGTTGCTGGATTCGCTCGTATTAACGACGATTCCGGAAAATATGGTCGGCACCACTTCGTTCTTAAGCGATTTGGCCTGTTTAATGATATTGGCACGCGAGAGATCGTTACCGCACTTAAGAAGTATCTGTTCAAGGATTTTACCTTGCACATATCCCGTCTGGTAACTGCCGTTCTGGTAATCTGCACCCTGCAGATATTTGTCGAAGAAAGCCTTGTAGGCTTTGATCCCCTCATCATTCTCCCACTTGGGATCGGTGGGATCTTTATTCATCGTACCAGCGACCACGCCAATCGAATTCTCCAGACCGGCAGGCTTCAATGTGCCGCCGATTGAGCTCGATGGGAAATTGAGAACGATTTGAGTTTTCCAGCCGAGCTCCGCGGTCTTGCGGATCGCTTGCGCCGCAAACTTCGGCGTGCCCGCGATAAAGAGCGCATCGGCGCCCGTGCTCTTGAGATTCACAACCTGCGAGTCGACAGTCGGCTCCGAGACCTCGTAGTGAGCTGTAACAATGCGCTTGTCAAAATCATCCTTGAAGAATGACTTGAAGGCGCTCACATAATCTTTTCCGAGATCGTCGTTCTGATACAAAATCGCGTATTTTTTGCCGGGAAAAGTTTTATTGAGATACTTCGCGTAGATTCGCCCCTCGATCTGATAACTCACCAGACCCGTCGTTGTGAGCGGGTAGTCGGCCACAACGGTAAACTTGCTGGAGCCGCTGACGATCGAAATTGATGGAATGCCTCTAGTGGTCAGATATCTCGCAGTCGCAGAGATACCCGGTGTGCCCAGTTGGCTGAACATGAAGGAGATTTCATCGCTTTCAACGAGCTTGCGCGCATGCTCAACCGCCTTCGGCGGGCTGAAGGAGTCGTCCATTGCGATATAATTTATTTTGCGACCGTTAATGCCGCCGCGATCATTGATGTATTGCGTATAGGCCAAGACGCCTCTTCCGACGAGGCCTATTGATGACGCTGGACCGCTGAAGGGAAAGATCGCCCCGATCTTGATTTCGGTAGCAGTGACCCCGGGCTGGTCTGCAGCCATAGCAGGTGCAGTGATCAGCGACAGACTCAAACACGCGGCGAATATGCCGAACTTGGTATTCATGGTTTTCCTCCTTGGCGGCACTGAGCCTTGCACACGTTGCTTGTTTTCTTTGCTTAGCTTCGGAAAGAACGCGCAACGGACTCGTCGGGATCGATTACTAAATAAGTCCCGCGCTAGTTCCGCACCCTTGCGTTTCATTCAAAGCACTGTTGTCAACTTGCGATCAGCCTCTGGAATGACTTCTAGCTGAATTGACTTAAAGTTCTTTTTTGGAATTCGTCAATCGTCGAACGGCCGATATGCCAAACTTCATCGATAGAAATAGTTATAAATCCGCACTGCGAAACGTATATCCAGTCTGAGCTCTCATTATATGATATAACAGTTCTGATACAGAACTTTCATCTCAGCACAGCGCTTTTCGTTGAGAAGTTTTCAAAGTCGGGAAAATGGCCGATTGCGGGGTCAGCCGGCGAGACCCACGGCATCTAGTAACGCACGAACCCAGATTGCTCTGGACGCGAGAACCATGCCCTTCCCGTTGAGATATTCTCAGGAGCAGGGAAAATAACTCAATTGTAGGTCCGGTTCTTATGCCCCAGCTTCGCCGTCAATCGAGATCCGACTTTTCGCCAACGATTTGGAAGAAAAGTCGGCCTGACGTTGAAGCCGATCGGAGGACTTAATGAACGCTCCCTACCAACATGGTCAAGAAGCAGACGCAGCCAAAAAGATCGGCCGGGGGTTACCGCAACCACCCGTCTTTTCTACCGTCGCCGAGGAGCGGCAGCATCGAAAAGAGCGCCTAGCAGCAGGTTTTCGGCTGTTTTCAAAATTCGGATTTGATGAAGGCGTTGCCGGCCATATCACCGCCCGGGACCCGGAATTTACCGACACATTCTGGGTCAACGGTTTTGGTATGAGCTTCAGTCAGATCAAGGCCTCCAATCTCATTCGCGTCGATCACACCGGGAATGTTGTCGAGGGAAATCATCCCGTGAACGCCGCCGCTTTCGCTATTCATTCCAGCGTTCACGCGGCACGGCCGGAGTCCGTTGGAGCAGCCCACTCTCATTCAACCTACGGACGCGCATTTGCTGCTCTGGGCCGCAAGCTCGATCCCATTTCACAGGACGCATGTGCCTTCTACAACGACCATGCGCTTTATGAGGACTATGGTGGAGTTGCCGTAGAGCTAAGCGAGGGTCAGCAGATCGTGCAGGCATTGGGACGGCACAAGGCCGCGATCCTCCAAAACCATGGTCTGTTGACCGTCGGTCAAACAGTTGACGAGGCTGTTTGGTGGTTCATCACCATGGAAAGATCGTGCCAAGTCCAACTTCTCGCTGAAGCCGCTGCGGCACGTACCAATCAGCCGCTCAAATTAATATCCGATAACTCGGCACAGCAGGCTTTTAATGTTCTCGGCTCGCCGACCACCGGCTGGTTCCAGTTTCAAACGCTGTACGCCAAAATCGTCAAGGAGCAGCCGGACCTGTTGGATTGATTGACGCAGACATCCAAATCAACAAAAAATCAGCGAGGAACAAATGAACATTCAGACATCGCCGGAGAGCATCGGTCGCACCGCGATGGCGGCTGATGAACGGATTGTCCGCGAAGATCTCGCTGCTCTCTATCATATTTTTTATGATCACGGCTGGTGCGAACATATCTACAATCACATCACGGCTCGAGTGCCGGGTCCAGACCGCCATTTCCTGATCAACTCGTTTGGCTTGGCGTACAATGAAGTCAAAGCGTCCAATCTTATCAAGATTGATCTAGAGGGAAATAAAGTCGACGATACTCCGGGACGTGTGAACGCGCCGGGCTTCACGATTCATTCTGCTGTTCATGCGGAACGGCCGGACACGCACTTTGTTGCCCATACACATACGACCGCGGGCGTAGCTGTCGCATGTACCGAAGAGGGATTGTCGCCGCACAATTTCTATGGAGCGATGCTTTTTGAGCAGGTCGCCTATCACGATTTTGAAGGGATCTCGACAGATCTCGGTGAACGAGAGCGACTGGTCAAATCGCTGGGTGACAAGAACTTCATGATCCTTCGACATCATGGCTTGCTAACCTGCGGCCTTACAGCCGCTGAGGCGCTATTTCGGATGACGATACTTCAACGCGCGTGCGAGGTGCAGGTGACGGCGGCGGCATTTGGCGCCAACTTGCGTCCTCTGTCTGAAGAGGTGCTGCGGCGAACCCAGCGTCAGATGCAAAGCGAGGTCGCCAAAGGTTTCGACGAAAAATCATCCTTTGGCGAAGATTCGTTTCTTGCTTATCGCCGCGAACTCGACGCAAGGAACGCGCCTTACAGGGATTAAATGAAAGGCGCGGACCATATGCGTCGGCCTGACTCCCCTCGTCAACACTCCCCTCAGGTAGTCAGTCCGCAGGAAATAGCCGTGTCATGCTGATGCGCGCAGTAGGTCTTCACTAACTTTAGGAGGATTTAGGAAGCGACGAGAGCCACACGCTTGTTCCAGACACGCTTGAAAATGACAACAACCTCATCGACCAAGATGCGGGATTCAAACGGGAAACGCTATCTGGCGTTAAGGGCGCCATCAACAGAGGGAGACATAGATGATACCGAGAAATTTTTTGTTCGCTGGTGCAGTTCTGGCCTTGCTGCCTGCGCTGCCGTTGCAAGTTGCGAATGCCCAGGAGATGCCTGGCGTGACTGCAACAGAAATCAAGGTAGGTTCGACATTTCCATTTAGCGGTCCCGCGTCCGCGCTGGGAAACGTGGGTAAGGGGCTGATGGTTTACGTCGACCACATCAACGACACGGGTGGCATCAACGGACGCAAGATCAAACTCATCGCGCTCGACGATGCCTACACACCCGGAAAATCAGTTGAACAGAATCGCAAGCTCGTGGAGAGCGACGGGGTGGCGTTCATCTTCAGCCCACTGGGCACGGCGGCCATTTCGGCAAACTTAAAGTACATGAACATCAACAAAGTGCCTCAGCTCTTTGTCGTGACAGGAGGCGACAAGTTTACGGACCATGCCACTTATCCGTACACGACGACGGCCATGCCGAGCTACAATACGGAAGGCAAAGTCTACGCGAAGTTCATCAATGAAAAGCTGCCTAAGGCGCGCATCGCCATTCTCTACCAGAATGACGATATGGGAAAAGATCTCGTCGGCGGCGTTCGTTCGTTTCTGAAGGATGATTACGATAAACGGGTCGTTGCCAAAGCCTACGAAGTAACCGACCCAACGATTGATTCCCAGATCGTCACCCTCAAGAGCAGCGGGGCAGAGGCATTTTTCTTCGCTGGATCGCCGAAGTTCGGTGCGCAAACCATACGCAAGATTCGCGAAATCGGCTGGAATCCGCTGATGGTCATCAATGTTGCGGCCAGTTCTGTCGCCAGCGCCCTGACTCCAGCTGGCCTCGATAACTCAAAGGGCATAACTACCAGCACCTTCCTGAAGGACCCAACAGATCCAACCTGGACCGATGATCCCGCGGTGAAGAACTATCGAACAATTCTGGCTAAGTACCTGCCCGTTGCCGACCCCTCGGAAGGATTCTACCTTTACGGCTTTGCTCAGGGAGAAATTCTGAAAAAATTGCTGGAGCAGTGTGGAAACGATTTGAGTCGCGAGAATATTATGAAGCAAGCTCTCAATATCAAGAATTTCTCCCCAACACTGGCGGCTCGAGGTCTGAAAATCAATACGAGTCCGACCAACAACCAGGCCTATCTCGGGCTACAGCTTCAGGAGTTCAATGGCCGAAGCTGGGTGCCATTCGGAGGCGTTGTGAGCGCCGCGGACTGATCGCTGACGTTCGGGAAACAAAATCGCTGGAGTAGCAAATCAGGTAACTCCAGCGACATTCGCACGTGGAAAATCGTCGCGCGGAGCGGCATTTGAGATTTAGGAGGAGATGAACTTGCGTATACTAGTCATCGGAGCAGGAGCGCTGGGTGGATATTTCGGCGCGAGATTGATTGCTGCAGGTCGCGACGTCACATTTCTTGTAAGGCCAAAGCGAGCCGAGGCTCTTGCAAAAAATGGGCTTTCCGTAAAAAGCGTGTTCGGTGATCTTCACTTGTCCTCTCCGCCAACTGTCACGGCGGATAAGTTGACGAAGCCGTTCGATCTCATTCTCTTGAGCTGCAAGGCATTCGATCTCGATGGCGCGATCGAATCCTTCGCTCCGGCGGTTGGCGATGACACTGTCATTATCCCCTTGTTGAACGGAATGCGCCATCTTGACATATTGAACGTGCGCTTCGGCGAGAGGAAAGTTTTCGGGGGCCAGTGCGCCATCTCGGCGACGCTCTCAGCTGATGGTCACATCGAGCACCTGGTGGAATTGCATACACTGAGTTTCGGTGAGCAGAACGGCGCTGCATCGGAACATCGAGAAGCAATTGTCAAAGCACTATCTGACGCTAATTTTGTGGCTCAGGCGAGCGACAGCATCTTGCATGAGATGTGGGAGAAGTGGGTCTTCATCGCGACGGTCGCGGGCGCGACTTGCCTGCTGCGGGCTTCGATCGGCGATACAGTGACTGCCGCCGCGTCCGACGTCGTGATGAAGCTGCTCGACGAGTGCATTGGCATCGCGACAAAGCAGGGCTACAAACCGCGCGGACCCTATATCGAACGTATGCGTTCGCTGTTTACGATGCCGGGTTCGCCTCTCACGGCTTCGATGTTGCGGGATATTGAGCGAGGCGCCCCAACCGAGGGCGACCATATCCTCGGCGACCTGCTGGAGCGCAATGGAGGAGACGTGGCTACTCCATTGCTCAGAACTGCCTACGCACACGTGAAATCGTATGAGGCGCGTCATGCCCGCGAGGCGGTCGCCGCCCGGTGATCCGGACGCCCGATGCGAATGCATAATTGTTCTGCGGATAAGCGGTCAGATGAAGCTGCCCGATCGCTTAAAAAGATGCGGAGAAGTAATTGGCACACTACGGCGACTACCAGATGGAGATTTATAGGGCCGGCCTGAGCGGAAGGCTACCGAAGCTACCGGTCAATTTCAGCGACCTTGAAGCGCGCGCCCATGCGGCGATGCCGCCGGGCCTTGTCTCTTATGTGGCTGGCGGCTGCGGCAACGAGCATACGCAGAATATCAATGTCAGTGCATTCGAACACTGGGGTCTGATACCGAGGATGTTCGTCGGTGCCGACAAGCGCGACCTGTCGATCAATCTTCTCGGAATGTCGCTTCCCACGCCAATATTCATGAGCCCGATCGGCGTCATTGGTCTGTGCGCACAAGACGGGCATGGTGATGTCGCAACAGCGCGTGCCGCGCAGCAGCTCGGCGTCCCCATGGTCGCATCGACACTGAGCAATGATCCGCTGGAAATAGTGGCGCGCGAATTCGGCGATACACCGGGCTTCTTCCAGCTCTATACTCCGACCGACCGCGCGGTTGCCGAGAGTCTGGTTCATCGGGCGGAGGCTGCGGGATTTAAGGGACTTGTAGTGACGCTGGACACGTGGATCACGGGATGGCGTCCGCGCGATCTCAATCAATCCAATTTTCCGCAACTACGGGGGCATGCTCTCGGCAATTATTTCTCGGACCCGGTATTTCGCGCCTCTCTCGCAAGGCCTCCTGAGGAAGATCCACAGGCGGCCGTGATGGGCTGGGGCAAAATCTTCGGTAATCCCCTGAAATGGGAAGATCTGCCGTGGCTGCGGTCGCTGACGAGGCTACCGCTAATCGTGAAAGGCATCTGCCATCCCGATGACGCCAGACGAGCAATCGACGGAGGCGTCGACGGAATTTATTGCTCAAATCACGGCGGCCGTCAGGCTAACGGCGGGATTGCTGCCGTAGACCTCTTGCCGGGTATCGTGAAGGCGTCAGGCACTACGCCGGTTTTGTTTGATTCCGGTGTGCGTTCGGGAACAGACGTTGTCAAAGCGCTCGCTCTGGGCGCAACCGCAGTGGGTATCGGCCGGCCTTATGCTTATGGTCTGGCCCTCGATGGTGTCGACGGCATTGTTCACGTCCTGCGATCTATCCTGGCAGAGGCGGACCTGCTGATGGCTGTCGATGGCTACCCGCGGATAGCCGATCTGAAGCCCTCGTCACTCATGGCGCTTCGATAGACAGCGTCGCGGCGCTATCGTGCCCGCACAATTTACATGGAGTTGACAATGATCGGAGAGAACGAAAACTTCGGCGGAACGTGGCCATTCGCACCTCACTATTTTTCGGGCAATCGATTTCGCATGCATTACGTCGATGAGGGGCAAGGCGAGCCCATCGTCTGCCTTCACGGTGAACCGACGTGGGGGTATCTCTATCGCCGTTTCATTCCACCCCTTTCGCAGACCCATCGAGTGATCGTACCTGACCATATGGGTTTTGGGAAAAGCGAGACTCCGCGCGATCGCCAATACTCCTTGAAGCCTCACGTCGAGAATTTAACGGGATTGATAGCCGCGCTCGATCTGAAGAACGTAACCTTGGTGATGCAGGATTGGGGCGGGCTGATAGGGGCTGCATATGCCTTGCGCAATCCCGATCGGATCAAGCGGCTGTTTTTCCTGAACACGCTGTCCGGCTACGGAAGGATCCCGTTCGTCAAGACAACGCAGTGGTTCAGCTTTATCAAGAAACATCATGATGCGAACACGCTGCACGAGGTGCTCGGGAATCTCGATGCGAATGTTCTCAGCATCATGAAGATCATCGGCTTCGAGAACTCCGCTACCGTCGACAAAAACTGGATTGCGGCTTATAGCGCGCCATTTCCCACGAAAGAGGACTGCGTGGGCGCCATCGAGTTTCCGCTTGATGCGCTTCTGGGACGGGTTGCGCCCTATATCCAGGAAGGCTTCCCGCTACTGAAGAATCTGCAGGCCAAACCGGCGATGCTGACAGTTGGAATGAAGGACACCGCTATCGCGCCCGAGACGCAAATCGCGGACTTTCAAGCTGTCTGGCCGGGCCGCCCGATCATCAAGCTGCCGAACGCGGGGCACTTCAGCCAGGAAGACGAGCCCGATACGATCATTGCACTGATTCAGCAGTTCATCCAGAGTACGTAGTCCAGCGCGACACTTTAGCACCTGCTTTGGGGGCTGAATGAGTGTCAGCCTCCATGCGGTGTCTCTCGTTTCGATGAAAGTGGCTCGGCGGGCGGGCCTCTCAATGAGCACCTCGCAGCTTCAAGGAGTGCGTTGGAACGGCCACGCTTCGCCGACTTCCGTTGCAAGCCAGTTGGCGAGGTGTGCATTAACATGCGTCGGACGTTCCTGCGCCATCCAGTGACCGGAGGGAACACGTCGCATCGTCAGCTTGCGCGCAAATGTCTTCATCGGATCCGCGAGCCGGGATATGACGGTCTCGCAGGTGTAATCGAACTCTGCTTCGAGAAAAAGCACGGGCATGTCGAGGTGACCGCCGTTCACGGCTTCGGCAGCATAGGCTGCGTTCGCATCGTCATTCATATAAAGCGAGTCGGTGCCGAAGAAGCCCGTGCGTTTGTAGGCAGATACATAAGCGCTGAGATCCGTTTCCGAGAGCAGGCGCTCGTCTCGCGGGAAATCCGGCGCGGACGGCCTGCCGCCGAACCATCCGCCCTCACGCCGCACCTGTGAGAGAAGCGCGGGCTTGCCCTTCCCTTCGGGATTGCCCGAGCGGAACAACAGCTTGAAGGTCGCTTCCACATTTGCTTCCATCGCCTGCGCCGCTTTTGGGAAGTTCTCGCTATAAAACCGATAATATTCGAAGTTGCCGTAGGGATACTCGCTCTCGGGATAGGTTTGCCGATCTAGTAGAGGCAGAATAGCCTGCAATCCAAACTCAAAGGTTCGATACGGAAGATTGAGCCCAGCGACCGCGATGCATCGGTCGGGATGGTGGCTCGCGATGTTCCAAACCACGGGCGCACCCCAGTCATGGCCCACCCAGATCGCCTTCTCTGCGCCTGTAGAATCGAGAAGCTCTATCATGTCGGCTACTATCTCGCGCTGAGCATAGGACTCGTGCCGATCATAAAAGGTTGAGCGACCGTGACCACGCAGATCAGGGGCGATGACGCGGAAGCCAAGACTTCCGAAAACGGGAAGTTGATGACGCCAACTTAGGGAGAGCTCAGGCCAGCCATGTATGAAGATGAGTGGTATGCCGTCGTGAGGACCGGCGGAAAAATAGAAGGAGGTATGGCGGGACGAACGGAACGTATTTTCCGAAATTTGAGCAAACGACATCGTATAGTTCTCCGTAGACACCTTTTACATTGTTGGATTGTCGTGCGCGAGATTACGAGGGGCCCTCGCGTGAAGGATAATCAACCTGCTTTAGAAGCCGAGTCGTTTAGCCTCCAACTCCAGTTTTTCAGCAACGTCGACTAACCATTTATAGACAGCTTTTACTTTCAACGAATCCTGGACCGCGCTTCCGCATACAAAGTAAAAATCGCTTCCGCCTCCAAAGTCGAGGGATGGGATGGGTGGTGCGCAGAGCGCGCCTGATACGACCCTTGGAATCAGGAGCGGCAGTGGTGCAAGGATCACTCCCATCCCCGACTCGGCCATTTGGATGGCAGTCAACAGACTATCGCTAACTAGATAGGGCTCATCCTTTTGGGTGCCGCCGATGGGGTCAATTTCACGCAGCCACTTGTGCCAAACAACCTGTGTTCCCAGAAAGTCTATCAACGGCATTCGAGCGATGTCGCGAGCAGCTTTGATTGGCGCAAATCGGTCCCATAACTTTTTATGTGCGAGTGGGACCAAGCGCGAGTTAAAAAGGCGATACGCGGTCAATCCCTCGAAGGGCGGACTACCCACGCAAACAGCTGCATCGAACAACTCCGCATCGACGTTCAGACTTGTGTTCCTGGCTTCCAACTGAAGGTGAAGTTTGGGATTCGCCTTTCGAAAGTCCTCTAAATGAGGAAGCGCCGCCAGCATTGCAAACGTGGGCGTGGTAATGACATGGACGACAGGATCTTTACGGAGCCCTTCAAGAAGTTCGTTGGCCCGGAACAAATGACTAAATGCCTGGATGATCGGCGGAGCGTAGATGGCTCCCTCATTGGTCAAGCGGACTTGGCGGCCCTTCACTTCGATCAGTTGGAGTCCGACATGCGCTTCCAAGGCTCTCAATTGATGACTTATCGCTGATGGCGTAACATTCAAATACTCTGACGCCATCTTCACGCTACCCAGGCGCGACACCGCTTCGAAAGCCCGAAGACTTGCCAATGGTGGAAGCGAGGAAGAGATGCGGTGCATTGCCAATTTAGCATCCCTCGGGCGGCATCGGCGGACCCTGATCTAGCGTTAGGCACTGTTTTTTGAAGACGGCTCTTTATCAGCACAAGAATTGCGGCATGACCGTCGCCCCAATGCCAAGGCTGAGGCTGAGGCTGAGGCTGAGGCTGAGGCTGAGGCTGAGGCTGAGAAGCGACATCTTTACTGCTCGGCACTTCACTTCTTAAAAGATATTCACTTTAATAACGATACTTAACGAATGCAAGGTCATATGGTTAGTGGCGCCACGCGAGAAGCACGTGTTCGAAATGCCACAAAACTTGCGCATTAATGGCTAGCTAAAGTATGGTAACATTGATTCATTCCTCTAGTGTGAAATCGCCTTCGTCGGCGGAACTGAGGTTGGCTTTGCTAAGATGTGGACCAAGGTTCGATTGGCAAAACACCTCGTTGCCCTAACGGCAGTCGGTCGTGGGGAGGCACGCTTGCCCACATCAGAGTCACGCTCTAAAGTGATTGAAGCAGCGTTGGTGCTTTTGAGTCCGCCCCCCCGGACCTGAGTGAGAGAACATGCCAAAGAAGAGCTTCGGACAGGCTTGTGCGGTATCCCGCACGTTAGACATTGTAGGTGAGCGCTGGACTCTCTTGATCATCCGGGAGTTGCTGTCTGGTACATTACGGTTTCAGGATATTCAGGAAAAGCTTCCCGGCATCGTTGCGAGCCTTCTGTCAAACCGTCTCAAGACTCTGGAAGAGCACGACATAGTTTCCAGAGAGTATTACTCGGAGTACCCTCCCCGCGCGGCCTATGCTTTGACAAAAAAGGGACGCGAGTTGGGGATTGTTATAAGTGCGCTGGGGCGTTGGGGAGTGCGCCATCTAGGCGCCAAGATGAGTAAAGCGGTCAAGCACACGACTTGCGGCCATGCGCTTGAGTTACATCAGTATTGCCCTCATTGTGAAGCAGCTGTGCATACTGGCGACGTAACTGTTGTTGAACGGACTTTCAGAGCGCAGTGAGACCTGCCGTTAGGTCACTCGCGGTGGAGGACTTCCGTTTCACGTAAACGGATTTTCCACGCTATCCTCGTTGAACCCCATTAGTTTTAATGCTTGGAAGTCAAGCGGCACCTTATTGCTAATTACTATAAAAAAGATAGTCTATATGTATTAGATATCATTTAGGCAGGATTGATACAATGACCTATGACCGTCCCATTCTCGTGACCGGAGCGGCCGGCCAAGTAGGCGCTGTGGGCCGATCAATCACCGAAATTCTTCTGGATCGCGGCTTGAAGGTCCGAGCTATGGTTCGAACAAACGACGAGCGAGCCGAGGCGCTTCGCGCACGTGGCGCCGAGATCGTTGTGGGAGACCTCCTGGATCTGAAATCCATCCACACGGCCATAGAAGGTTGTGAGCGCGTGTATTTTGGAATGTCCATCACCTCCACTTACCTGGAAGCGGCGGTTAATATGGCTGCGGTCGCCAAGCATCATGGCGTTAAAGCGCTGGTGAACATGTCCCAGCTCACCGTGGCCGAGATGAGTGTCCACGAAACCACCACGAGCCCCCAGCAAAAACAGCATTGGCTGTCAGAGCAGATTTTTAGCTGGTCTGGACTTCCTGTCGTAGAAGTTCGGCCGACCGTCTTTCTTGACGCCTTCTTCCTCCGGCTTGCTGCACCGGCTGTCTCAGCGCACAACAAGCTCATGCTTCCGTTTGGCGACGGAAAGACGTCTCCGATTGCGGCGTTCGACGCGGCGCGCGTGATTGCAGAAATCCTGGCGGATCCCGCGCCTCATATTGGCAAAGTGTATGCTTTGACCGGCCCCGTTTCTCAGGATCTCAATGCCGTAGCAAAGGAATTCTCAGAAGCTCTCAAACGGCAGATTACCTACGTTCCGGTACCCGTCGAAAGTTTCAAGGAGCGATTTGCAGCAATGGGGCTGCCGCCGCATCTTGCAACACATCTGACGACGATGTGCTTGCTACATCAAGCCAATCGTTATGATCGCTATACCGACGATGTCCGCCAGATCACCGGCACTCCAGCGATGAGCGTTCGGCAATTCGTGGAGCGGAATGCGGCAACGTTCAACGCGGTTGCCGCTTCGTAACGCGCGATGTTTTGATTTTCGAATGTCAACTTCTCCACCGCTAAGCCTGTTGATTTTTGGATTCGCGGCGAACATCGACGAGCAATTTGCCTAGGAGCGCTTTCGCGGTAGCGCGGACGCGAGCAAACTTCCTTTCAGAAATGTTCCATTGCTCAAAAGGGGAGCGATATGTCCAAGAATGATCCAATCCTCATCACCGGGGCCGGAGGCCATGTTGGCTCCGTCAGCAAGACGATGATCGAGATGCTACTCAAGGACGGCTACCGCATTCGCGGGTTCGTGCGAGCAGATGATGAGCGGGCGGAAGCGCTGCGCCGCATAGGTGCCGAGGTTTTCGTCGGCGATCTTTTGAATCCCGAGGACATTGCAAATGCGATGAAAGGTTGCCGCCGCGTCTATTTCAGTATGAGCCTGAACCCGTACTACGCCGATGCGACCATTTTGATGGCGGCTGTTGCCAAGGCGCAAGGCAACATCGAGGTACTCGTAAATATCTCTGAATATGAGCAGTCGCGGATGACCTACGATCTGATGACGTCTCCGCGCGTCGCGCGACTTCAAGAATTCGGCGGACTGGTCGCGGACTGGTCTCCTCAGCAGCGAGCGCACTGGGCGTCCGAACAAGCGTTGAAATGGTCAGGCCTTCCCATCGTAAACGTCCAAGCCACGATGTTTGCCGAAAACCCTATTATCTCCTGGTTTATTCTTAAACCAATGCTGGAATCCGGAGAGTTGCGTTTGCCTTTCGGCGACCAAAGGCTGGCGCCCATCGCGGCGTATGACGTAGCCGAGTTTTGCGCGAAGGTGCTTAGCGATCCGCAGCCCTACCTTCGCAAGGACTACGTCCTGACCGGGCCTCGGCTGGTCGGCGGACGCGATCTTGCTGAGATCTACTCCGCTTTGCTGGGACGCAATATTACGTATGTCCCGAAAGACCCCGAGACGTGGAGCAAGATGTTTATCGATACCGCACTGGCGGACAAGCCGCATGTCGCAGAGCACCTCAGGACACTCGTTCTGCTCGTTGCGGGGGGATTTTATAACGTCGTGACCGACAAGCTCGAACAGATGTTGAGCCGTACACCAAAAGAACCATCATGGGCATTCGCGCAACAACCGCTCTTGAAGCAGGCCCTGCAACGCAATGAGACGTCGAGAACAAGCTCCTAGGGCCTCAGTACGCGAGAGCTATGGGCAGAGTATCCCGCGGTCGCTGTCACCGCACTCCATCGTGACGTGATCAACACTCCTCGCATTGCCGTAATCGTCCAGCTGGGACTTCCCCGTGCCAGGCAAGGGACATATTCACGATGAGGCTGGTATCGCGGGCGAGGATCTAGGCTCCTCGCCGAGCGCTTATTCAATGCTCATTCGGCTGACAACCGCTGAGCCTCCAGGTCCCGCAATTCACGTCGCAGAATCTTTCCCACATTGCTCTTGGGCAACTCTACTCTAAATTCGACATGCTTCGGCACCTTGTAAGGGGTCAACTGCGTTGCCGCAAAGCGGACTATGTCTGCAGCCATCAGCGCGGGATCGGAAGACACGATGAAGACCTTGACCGCCTCCGTTGATTTTAAGTCAGGCACACCAACCACGGCGCATTCGACGACGGAGGGGTGCTGACTGATGACTTCCTCGATCTCGTTCGGGTACACGTTAAAGCCAGACACGATAATCATGTCTTTCTTCCGGTCCACGATCCGAGTAGATCCATCTGGTGACATGACTCCGACATCCCCCGTGCGAAAAAACCCATCACTCGTGAATGCACGTTCCGTTTCGTCCGGCCTGTTCCAGTAACCGACCATAACCTGAGGCCCCTTGGCGCAAATCTCGCCGGGCTCCCCTATCGGGGCCTCGTTGCCGCTTTCGTCGCGAATGGAAATATAGGTCGACGATACCGGAAGGCCGATGGTGCCGGAAAATTCTTTCAGATGTGTCGGTGTGATGGTCAAGACCGGCGAAGTTTCGGACAGGCCATAGCCCTCGGACAGAACACATCCTGTGGTTGTCAGCCATTTGTCTGCAACGACCTTCTGCGTCGCCATGCCGCCGCAGATAGCGAGTTTCAGCTCAGAGAAATCTACTTTGTGGAAATCTGTATCGCGCAGCAGGCCATTGTACAGGGTATTGATGCAGGCGAAGATATGCACCTTGTAGTTTTGAAGTTCTTTCACGAAGCCGGGAATATCCCTCGGATTCACGATGAGGAGGCTGGTGCCTCCTGAGCGCACCGAGAACAGGAAGGAAACCGTGAGCGCGAAAATATGATAAAGTGGCAGCGCGCACAGGGAGAAGATTGGATCGACTATCGGCGGCTTCGCGAAGGCCGGCTTGATCCACTCACCGATCTGCAGCAGGTTGGCAACCAAGTTGCGATGAATCAGCGTCGCGCCTTTGGAAACGCCGGTCGTGCCGCCGGTATATTGAAGAAACGCGGCGTCTTCCGGCCCGACCTGCGACTTTGCGAGCGTCATCCGACGGCCCGCCGCCAGTGCGTCCTTGAAGGGAACTGCACCCGCGATGGAGAAAGCGGGAACCATCTTCCTGACCTTTCGGACCACGAGATTCACGATCAGTCCGCGCAGGCCCAAAAGATCGCCCATTGAAGCGACGATGACGTGCCTGACGGCCGCTTTAGGCAAGGCCTTCAGAAGCGTGGCCGCGAAATTCTCTAGTACCAAGATAGCTTCAGCACCGGAATCTTTAAGCTGATGCTCGAGTTCTCTCGGCGTGTAGAGTGGATTCACGTTCACGACAGTGTACCCCGCCCGAAGGGCAGCGACGATCGCGATGGGATTCTGAAGAACGTTGGGCATCATCACCGCCACGCGCGCGCCCTTCGCGAGACCCTTGCTCTGAAGGTAGGCGCCCAGCGCAGCAGACATCTCGTCGAGCTCGCGATAGGTCAGCGACCGGCCCATGCAAATCAGTGCTGTGCGATCTGAATAGGTCGCAAAACTCTCCTCAAAAATATCGATCAGTGACGCGTATCGATTGACATCGACGTCCGCAGCCACGCCTTCGGAGTAACTCTTGAGCCAAAATCGTTCCACAGTGCTTCCTCCTTGGAAAAATGGCGCTTTTGCGCTCTTTGGTTGTTAAACCTTCAGCAGTCCGCGCCCGGGTTACAGCGAGGCAAGACTCACTGCTGGTCCCGCAAGGATCACGTCCACTCTCCCCCGAGCCGCTAACGGCGTGCTGCTGCATCTTGCGAAACATGCGCCTTTGATCCCTCCGGCTGAATTTTCGGATCAGGTATGTTCCCTGATTTTGACCGCTTGAACATCAGGCGTGTTGGTGCCACCCGAGCGGTCGTTCGAACCGGTCGTGCGAAAAGCGATATCTGCGTGTGCGAGCGGCGCGTTATCGAGATCGTTTGTTGTGGTTGGCTTGATCCTGAACCATGCGGCGTACAGCGCCGGCAGGAACAGCAAGATCAGCGCAGTGCCAACGGCAGTGCCACCGATCAGCGTATAAGCCATCGATCCCCAGAAGACCGAGTGGGTGAGCGGAATGAATGCCAGAACAGCAGCAAGCGCCGTCAGCACCACAGGCCGCGTGCGCTGGACTGTCGCCTCGATGACGGCATGATAATCATCGAGTCCGGCTGCCTGATTCTCCTTGATCTGTTCCGTCAGGATCAAAGTATTGCGCATCAAGATGCCGGCAAGCCCGATCAAGCCCAGAATGGCATTGAACCCAAAAGGTTGATTGAAGATGAGCAGCATCGGTACGACACCGACGACACCAAGCGGAGCCGTTAACATCACCATGGCCATGGTTGAGAATGACCGAACCTGCAACATGATCACGATCATCATGGCAGCGATCATGACCGGAAAGATTTTCCCGAGCGCATCGTTTGCCTTGGTTGCCTCTTCGATCGACCCTCCCATCTCGATCCGGTAGCCTTCGGGCAACGAGGCGATCAGGGGCTGCAGTGCGGTCAGGATTTCCTTGGACACTTCAGGCGGCTGCGTCGCCTCGTTGATGTCCGAGCGTATCGTGATCGTGGGGATCCGGTCACGACGCTTCATGATGGGCTCTTCGTATCTGATCTCCGAACGGCCGATTTGATCGAGCGGGATCTGACGACCATCTCGGCTGGTCAACGAAAAGTCTGCAAGGCGGCTCGGGTCAAGCCGCTCGCCACCCGCGCTGCGCGCGACAATCGCCACGTTACGGATGTTTTCCCGAATTTGCGTGATCGTTACGCCGGTCAGGAGGAACTGAAGCTGCTGTGCGGCGTCCACCGGTGACAAGCCGATGAGATTCAAGCGGTCTTGATCGGGAACGAACCGCAGCACGGGAGAGCGATTGCCCCAGTCGCGGTTAGGCTGCCGCACATCGGGTACGCTGCGCATCAATTCGAGAGCCCGCTCCGAAAGACTGTACAGCTTAGCTGGATCAGGGCCCATGATGCGAAACTCGACCGGGAATGGCGTGTAGGGTCCAAATACAAGCTGGGCCACCCGCACGGATGCTTCGGCTGCAAGCCCGTCCGCAACGGCTTTTCGCAGCTTGTGCTTCAGATCCTCGCGCGCCTCGGCGTCCGGTGTCAGAACGACAATCTTGGCAAACGACGGGTCAGGCAACTCTGGCGCCATGGCGAAGAAGAATCGCGGCGCGCCCTGGCCGACATAGCTCGTAACGATTTTCGCGTTCGACTGATTTTCAAGCCAATGCTCGATCTTCGCCACCGTGGCCGTTGTCGTTCCAATGCTGGTGCCTTCCGGCAAGCGGACTTCGACCAGGAGTTCTGGGCGGTCGGACGTTGGGAAAAACTGTTGCTTAAGGGCACCCATGCCTGCGATCGAAAACGCAAACGCTATTCCGACCGCAGCAGAGACCATAAATTTATGACGAATAGCATAAGCGATCGCTCGCCTGAGGCGGCGATAGTACGGGGTATCATAGATCGCATGATGGCCGCCTTCGACCGGCTTGATTTCAGGCAGCATTTTGACGCCGAGATACGGCGTGAAGATCACGGCAACGAGCCACGACACGATCAGAGCAAACCCAACAACCCAAAAAATGTTGCCCGCATACTCTCCTGCGGTCGAGCGCGCGAAGCCGACAGGCAGGAAACCTGCGATCGTCACGAACGTACCTGACAGCATCGGGGCCGCGGTGTGGCTCCAGGCATAGGCCGCAGCCTTGATGCGATCCATCCCCTCTTCCATTTTAACAACCATCACCTCAATGGCGATGATGGCGTCATCCACGAGAAGACCGAGTGCCAGGATCAGCGCACCGAGCGTAATGCGATCGAAGAAGCGGCCCGTCTCCAGCATGATCAGGAACACGGCGGCCAACGTCAGAGGAACGGCAGCGGCCACGACAATGCCGACGCGCCAGCCGAGGCTGACCAGACTGACGATAAGAACCACGCCAAGCGCCATGGCGAACTTCATCATGAATTCACTGACCGCCGACGAAATATTGACGGCCTGGTCGGTCACCTTGGCGAGCGTCATTCCAAGAGGCAGCGTGCGCGCAACGGCTGCGGATTTGTCTTCGAGTTCCTTGCCGAGTTGGAGCCCGTTCCAGCCTTCCTGCATCACGACGCCCAGCATGATGGTGGGCTCGCCCTGATGACGGATCAGAAAGGTCGGAGGGTCTTCATAACCCCGGCGAACCTCGGCGATATCGGAAAGCTTTAAAGTTCTGCCTGACGCAACAATGGGCGTATCGGCAACGGTCTGGACACTGTCATAGGCACCATCGAGCCGGATGAAAACCTGTGGCCCCTTCGTATCGATCGATCCGGCTGGCGTAACAATGTTCTGACGTCGCAAGGCGAGAGCCAGATCCTGAGCCGATATACCTAGCGTTGCGAGTTTCGCGTAAGAGAACTCGACGAATACTTGTTCGGGGCGCTCGCCAAGGATGTTGATCTTCTTGACGCCCGGCACATGCAACAGATCCTGCCGGATCGTCTCTGCCTGCCGGACCAGATCGCGCATCGGCATCCCTTTTGCCTTCAAGGCATAAAGGGCAAAACTGACGTCTGAGTATTCATCATTTACAAAAGGCCCCAACACGCCTGCCGGCAGATTGCGAGCCTCGTCGCCCAGTTTCTTACGAGCCTGATAGAACTCCTCGAGAACCTGACTTGGCGGCGTGCTGTCCTTGAGAGTAATCACCAGAAAAGCATATCCCGGCCGCGTCATTGTCTCGACGCGGTCGTACCAGGTCAGTTCCTGAATCCGCTTTTCAAGCGGTTCGGCGACCAGATCCTGCATCTCCCGCGCAGTCGCACCAGGCCATACGGTCGTGACTGTAAGGGTCTTGATCGTAAAGGAAGGATCTTCGGCGCGGCCGAGCATGGAAAAGGCGATAGCGCCGGCTGCCGTGAGCAGCATGATAAAGAACAACGTGACCGATCGCTCACGAACCGCCAACGCGGAAAGATTGAAGCTCATCGTTTCATCGCCTCTGGCTGGAGGCTTATCTTGACGCGCTCGCCTTCTCGAAGAAGCGACGCCCCAAGTCCTACGATTGAATCGCCGGCATTGATGCCCGATACCACGGCTGTTTCTTCGCCGAGCCGTTTGATCTTGACCGGCACGAACCGAACCGTTGAGGAAGCAAAGTCGATCGCCCACACGCCGGTTCGGTTGCCGTCATCCAGCACCGCACCAATCGGTACGGTCGCGTCCGTCTGATCGCCGCGATTTGCGATCCTGATCGTCACCGTCGCGCCGAGCGGCGTCGAAGCAGCATCGCCCTCAAGCACATAGCGCGCCTCGTAGGTCCGGGTTTGAGCATCGGCCGCGTCTGATATCTGCCGCAAGCGTGCGTTTCGGGGGTGTTCGCTATTGCCGAAAACGGTAGCTTCCGCTGTGGAGCCAAGGGCTGGCCGTACCGTCTCGGGGAGCGCGACCATCGCTTCGCGTGGGCCGGCTTGCGCAAGTTGAACGACCGCCTGCCCCGCAGAGACCACCTGTCCCGGCTCGCCCAGCGCGGCGACGATCGTTCCGTCGGCATCTGCCACCAGCGTGGAATATGCGGTTGCGTTCTCGGCTACTTTGGCTTCCGCTGCTGCCGCATCAAATTGAGCCTGCGCCGTATCAAGCGCAGCTTTTGCCTGTTCGTAACGCTGAGGAGTGGCTGCGAGTCCGCCCTGCACAAGGACTGCGTAGCGCTTCTCATCAGCGCTCGCCTGAACCAAGACCGCACGGGCGGCGGCAACCGCGTTTCGTTTCGCTGTCAAGGCAAGACTCAGGTCAGTTTCGTCGATGCGCATCAATGGCTGTCCTGAGTGAACCTGTTGTCCGACGTCGACCAGGCGTTGCGTAATTTTTCCGGGAACGCGGAAACCAAGATTGCTTTGCACTCGGGCGGCGATCGTTCCGGTGAAGGCGCGTTCGACACCTCCCGCTCTCTTGGCTTCCACGATCTTGACCAGGCGCGGTGCAGTACGCGGGTCATTCCCGGCGGTTGCGTCGGCTGTCCGCGAGAAGAGAGAAACGCCTACCAAGCCTGCGATTCCAAGAATAGCTGTGGAAATACAGAGTGTTATGACGAGATGGCTTCGTTTCATGTTCGGCTGCCCTCTGGCAAAAGTACCGTGAAATTAGATTGCATTCACCTTCTATATAGGATATAGATTTAGAACGCAATCTAATTGGCGAGGAAAAATTATGAGAGTGAGTCGCGCAAAGGCTGCGGAGAACCGCGTGAAGGTCATCGATGTCGCAAGCCGCCTCTTCAGGAAGCACGGCTTCGATGGGATTGGCCTAAACGACCTCATGCATGAGGCAGGGCTTACACAAGGTGGCTTTTACAAGCAGTTCAGGTCCAAGGAGGACCTCACGGTGCAGGCCTGCGGACGCGCGATGGAGCGAGGTCTCGAGCGGTGGTCCGAGGCGGTCGCGGGAGAGTCCAGGCAACCACTTGCAGCGCTCATCGATTTTTATTTCAGGACAGAACACCGCGATGAGCTGGAGGATGGCTGCCCGCTCGCCGCTCTTGGTGCTGATGCGGTTCGGCATGGAGTCGACGTGAAGGCATCCTTCGAGGCTGGCATCAAGACGCATCTTGACGTTTTAGATGGTTATATGCCTTCGGCTGCTGATGAAAGTCCGCAGAGAAAATCCCTGAGTGTACTCGCGACAATGGTTGGCACGCTCCTGCTCTCACGCGCCGTGAACGACCAAATTCTTTCTACGGAATTTCTTGCTGCGGGTGCTGCTGAGGTTCAGCGCATCTCGACACAGCCCTAAAAAATACCGGTCCGCTACCAGGCCGACTAGATCCCTACGAAACAGATAGCAGGCGTACAGCATGAAAACGACAAGCCACTCTTGGGTTCTTATCACCGGCGCGTCGAGCGGTTTCGGTGAAGAGTTCGCCCGGCAATACGCAGCGAAAGGACATTCGCTCGTCCTGGTAGCCCGTCGGTTGGAGAAGCTTACGGCGTTAGCCGAGGCGTTGCGCAATGACTATCGCATCGATGTCATCGTCGAACAGGTCGATCTCTCCAAGACGACGGAGGTGGTCGACTTGTACCAACGACTTAAGGAGCGTCGCGTAGATATAGAAATCCTGATCAACAACGCTGGTTATGGATTGCAAGGACCGTTCCTTGAAGGGCCTCTAACTGGCGCGCTGGAAATGCTGGACCTGGATGTGGCCAGTCTGACCGCCGTAACATATCTCTTCGCCGAAGACATGCGCGTTAAGCGGCGCGGAAAGATTCTCTTGGTTTCCAGCCTACTCGCTTATCAGGGTGTAAAGAACTTTGCAGTCTACGCAGCGGCAAAGGCTTATGTGCTTCGTTTTGGAGAGGCACTGCACCGTGAGTTTAAGCAGGATGGAGTTACAGTAACGACAATCTGTCCGGGCGTGTCCGATACTGGCTTTGCCATGGTAGCACAGCAGAAAATTACGCCCATGCTTAAGTTCTTGATGATGAAGCCCGGCCCGGTTGTTCGTGCGGGCATACAGGCGCTCGATTCGAAGCGAATCAGCACAACCCCTGGCTTCGGCAACAAGGCCTTCGTATTTTTTATGTGGTCCACCCCTCGCTGGCTGCACCAGGCAGTGCTTGCGCGCGTGATGGACGTTTGACCCGCAAAGAACTTCCAGTCACGCATCACACCTGTTTTCTCCGTTGACGCCCTTGCGTCGACGTCAATCGTTATTTTATAGTCACTATGAAAATAACTTATGGGAGAGATCAATGCGCAAGAGCGGGATTCACAATTTTCCAGCGATGGATCGGGTCGTTTTCGGCAAACCTGCCGCGGAGGCACTGAAGGACGAAGCGACGCGACTCGACGCAAAGCGCGTTTTCCTCATCGTAAGCCGGACCCTGAATACCAAGACCGACGAGATTGAAAAAATCCGCTCGGCGCTGGGTGACCGCCATATCAAAACGGTAGACGGCATTGCTCAACATACGACACGAAAGGAAGCTGCCGAAATAGGGCAGCAAGCCAAGGATGCAGGCGCCGACCTGGTTGTTGCCGTCGGCGGCGGCTCTGCGATTGATCTTGCGAAAATCGTTATCATGGCAATGGAACATGATATCCGCGACGAGGCAGGCTTCGATTCGTTTGCGGTGGGCCCCGGAATGAATTTTTCGCCCTTCCGCGCACCAGCAGTGCGGCAAATCGCTATACCTTCGACGCTGAACGGGGGTGAATACAATGCTGCCGCGCTGGTTACGGATGAGCGCAACAAACTGAAGCAGATATTTATTCATCCCCAAATGATGCCCATCGCGATTATTCTCGATCCCGCGCTGACCCTTCATACGCCTGCCAATCTCTGGATGGGCTCGGGAACACGATCCATGGACCATGGCATTGAGGCATTGTGCTCACCTGCCGGCACGCCGTTGAGCGATGAAGTGGTCCTTGCGGGCATACACAGGCTGCGCGAGGGGATGCTGATGACTTTAGATCGTCCAAACGACCTTGAGGCGCGCAGACATTCTCAGTACGGCGCGTGGCTCTCCTCTTACGGCCTTCAGGCACGTATTCCGATGGGAGCGAGCCACGGCATCGGTCACGTACTGGGAGGTACCTTAAATGTGCCCCATTACTATTGTACGCCGGTCATCATGCCGAGCCTTCTCCGCTACAACAAGCCATTCACCGAAGAAGCACAAAAGCGCTTGGCCACAGCTCTCGGTGCCGAAGGAAAAGAAGAGGCCGCAGACGCCTTTGTGCGCTTTACCAGGAAACTCGGATTACCCGGTCGGCTCACCGATGTCGGCGTTGGCGAAGACAAGTTTGCCCAGATCAGCAAGATCGCGATCAATCATCGATTCGTTCAGGCCAACCCGCGCCCCTTTAAAACCGAAGCTGATATCATCGAACTGCTGCGAATGGCCGCATAGTAAGTGCCGAAAGATAACGAAGATCAGGGCGGATGATAATGAGTTCACTTCTGGAATAGGATCGTCCTTGCATTTTGGCCGCTCCGACGGCTGGCGGAAAAGGCTCGCTGACGGCCTTGCACGGGAGTGTCCGGCGAAGTCTTCTTCATCGCCATGCGGGAACGCGCGTGCCTGGAAACTATCGGTGAGGCGATCATGAGGCGGGTTGTGGTTACGGGGATGGGTATTGTTTCTTCCATCGGAAACAACACCCAGGAAGTGCTCGCGAGTCTTCACGAGGCTAAGTCGGGTATTTCGAGCGCGGAAATCTACGCTAGGATGGGCTTTCGCTCGCACGTTCACGGCGCACCGACGCTCAATCCGATGGATGTTGTCGACCGTCGCGCGATGCGATTCCTCGGCGAAGGCACTGCCTGGAATCACGTCGCGATGGAACACGCGATCCGCGACAGCGGACTCGAGCCATACGATATTTCAAACGAGCGGACCGGCATCATCATGGGGTCGGGCGGTCCTTCGACCCGCACCATCGTGGAATCCGCCGACATCACCCGCACCAAGGGCCCCAAACGCGTCGGTCCGTTCGCCGTCCCAAAAGCCATGTCATCGTCGCCATCTGCGACGCTGGCAACGTGGTTCAAGATCAAGGGCGTGAATTATTCCATCTCGTCGGCCTGCGCGACATCGAATCATTGCATCGGCAACGCCTATGAGATGATTCAGTGGGACAAGCAGGACGTGATGTTTGCCGGAGGATGCGAGGAACTGGATTGGACACTCACCGTTTTGTTCGATGCAATGGGCGCGCTGTCGACGAAATACAACAACACGCCTGCGGTCGCTTCGCGCGCTTATGACAAGGATCGCGACGGTTTCGTCATCTCGGCGGGTGCTGGCGTCTTGGTGCTCGAAGAATTTGAGCGCGCCAAGGCGCGCGGCGCCAAAATCTACGGCGAGATCGTGGGTTATGGCGCGACGGCGGACGGCGTAGATATGGTCGCACCTTCAGGCGAAGGCGCTGCGCGCTGCATGCGTCTGGCGATGGCCAATGTCGGCCCGAAGATCGACTATATCAATCCTCATGCAACATCAACCGAAGTCGGGGATCTCAAGGAGATCGAGGCCATTCGCAACGTATTTGGCTCCGGAGACAAATGCCCGCCTATCTCGGCGACAAAATCCTTGACGGGTCATTCCCAGGGGGCGACCGGTGTTCACGAGGCGATCTATTCGTTACTGATGATGACCAACAATTTCATCTGCGAGAGCGCCAATATTACTAACCTTGATCCAGCGTTCGCCGATATGCCGATCGTGCGCAAGCGAATCGACAACGCCAAACTTGGAACCGTTCTGTCGAATTCGTTCGGTTTCGGCGGCACCAACGCGACGCTCGTGTTCAAGCGGCTGGACGCTTGAGGTTGGCTTTTTTCGGCTTCTGCTATCGAGTGTCGAGGCCGGTCCTGCCGGACATTCCCATTTTGAACGCAGATACGCTGCCACGGAAGCATGGCGCTGACGTTCAGTATCTCGATGTGGTGTAGGCCGCGGGACTATACCGGTCGGCATAGCTGCGCGAAAATCCATCCATAAGAGTAGCTTTCCTCTCGTCTACAACATTACCCTCTAGCCGCCCCATTCAGGGATGAGTTTCACAGCGATAGCGCTGGCTCAGCGTATGACAGACTCCCGCCCGGCAATACTGCCGAGAGCCTTCTGAATAAACCTTATCTGGTCGTGCAGTCTTGCTTCGGTATCTTCCCCCCATTGCACACATTGCTCGATGAGAACCGGATGGAAGAAGGAGATAAAAGCCGTCTTGATTGCACGCGCTGCCCTTGCGGGATCGTCGACCTCGAACTCTCGCGCCTCATTGCCATCACGTATTATTCTTTCGAGAATCGACTCTATCTGCTCAATGTAAGCCTTGATGACCAACCGATTGCCCTGCGTGGTGGCGACCATCAAGTCGTGTATGCGCTTTTCCTTGATCAGTATTCTCTTGTTGTGGTGATGAATGGCGGTCAGAATATCCGCCAGCCTTTCTAAGGCCGGCGCATTCGTGTGTGCAATCGTTAGGGCAATCTCGGCGATTGCGTTGGCAAGCCTGCTGCAGACGGATTCGTTGATGGCATCCTTGGACGGGAAAAAGCGATAGATATTTGCCCGGCTCATTCCGAGCTCGGATGCGATGTCCGCTACTGACGTCTTATGGTAACCCATCCGGCGGAATTGCCTTTCCGCCACCTCCAGAATGCGCGCGCGCACCTCGTCGGAGTTCATTCCCGTCCCGGCCAAACGATTCATACTTTTTCCAGAATGGAAAAAATCGGTTACCTTCCGAAGTACACTTTATAACTCACGGGAAAACCAGATGTGGTTGATGTCAACTTCAAACCGGCAAACCCGTCTGCTTTCGCAGGCTCTTGTCGAAAGCGGATTCGGGGACGAGCCGGCGCAGCATTCGGACCCGACGCGCCAGTTTTCCAGCGGGGTAGCGTCTGTTCGGCACAGCCGCGCTCGCAGCCCTCAAGACTGTCGCCGCCACTATTTCCGGGGCATCGCCTTCTTCCACGCTCTTCAGCATAAACTGTTCGGTCTGTGAGCGCACAGAATCGTAGATCGAAAGCGACTGATCGGGCTTCGTTTTGTTCTTTTCGAAAGCCGTGTTGGTATAGCCGGGCTCAACCAGCGAAACCCGAATGCCAAATCTGCGCAGCTCGTGGTCGAGCGATTCAGAATAGCCTTCGATAGCGTGTTTGCTCGATGAGTAGATGGCATTGTAGGGCGAAGGGATCAGACCCAAGATCGAGCTCATGTTGATAATCCGGCCTTTCCCCTGGCGTCGCATTCTTGGAAGCACAGCGTTCGTCACGCGCATAACGCCAAAGACGTTCACGTCGAACAACGCGTGAGCCTGGGCAATCGAGGACTCCTCCGCGCCACCTATCAGTCCAACACCGGCGTTGTTTACAAGCAGGTCGATGCGACCCGCCACCGCCAGCACGTCTTCAACCAACTTCGCCACGGAAGCGTCATCAGTCACGTCACAGGTCAGCATTGTAATGCCGTCGAGTCTTGCGTCGGTCGCGCAAAGATCAGCTCCGAATACGCGATAGCCTGCATTCTGCAGAGCCGCAGCTGTTGCATATCCGATGCCAGAGGATGCCCCTGTCACAAGGGCTACCATAGGGTTGGTCATTTTCACGGACATTACTCCCTTCATCCAGCCAGATTCCGCATTTCTACAATACTTTTTTATCAGAATTCACTAGTTTTCTAAAAGTTAATATAGAAGAATCATGTGGCGAGCCGCGAAATCGCCGGCAACCGCGACGCCTGTCAGCAATGCCGTCGGAAGAGTACAGGGTAATCCAAATGCTGGAAATTCACCGGCAGCGGCCGCGGAGAGTCGGTATGGTCAGAGATAGTCTGTCTGCATGGGATGACGCAGCGAGCGCGGCAGCCGTGACGAGACGTGGCAATGCGCCACACGCGCTCCTGTGTTCAGTCGGAACGGCGTCCCCACGGAAACATCGCGATCGAACGCAACGGCGCGCCGAAGTGATATAAGGCGATGTTGCTCGGCACTTCCAGAATGAAATAGCCGACAAAGAATATGCCGGTGCCCCAGGCATAGGCGATCGGCGAGAATGCAAGATCCGCATTCATCGTCAACGTAGCGAAGCTAACGCCGGCACATGCTGATTTTCTCCGCCAAAACTTGTCCGATCGCTACATACTTTTACGAATCGGCGAGCCAATTGGCAGGCAAGGCGACGTTGCACCTTTCGCCAATTGACCGCCTATGAAAACCGAAGAATGAAACAATTCAATGTCGTCGGAGCGCGAAGCACGTCCGGTGATGAGTACGTTGATGGTGCGTTCGCTCAATCATAGTCATTGCGCGGAAAGTCTCGCTTGGCGCATTTGCCCTGCATCGCAGCAAACTCTGGCATTCCTGTTGAGATAATTTCAAGAGCCAGGAAAATAACTCAATTGTCGGTCTGGTGATTATGCCTCAGCTTTTCCGTCAGTCAGAATTTGAATAACGCCAGTTCAATATTTTCATTGGCGGACATGGGTCTCCTTGCTTGGCTCGATCCGCGCTCCGCCAAAGGCGGACAGAAAAACGGCGCAAAGACGCGAACGCCTGGGAGGGCAATAATGATGATTTTTAGTTTAAGCGCGAGATTTGCTTTTGGATTAGCCGCTTCTGCTGCGCTGTCCCTTATGGCAACTGACACGGCCTTCGCACAAAAGGCTTATGACCCGGGCGCGACCGACACCGAAATCAAGATCGGCAACATCATGCCGTATAGCGGGCCGGCCTCCGCCTATTCGATAATCGGCAAGACGTTCACAGCCTTTTTCAAAATGATCAACGAACAGGGCGGGATCAACGGTCGCAAGGTCAACTTCATCAGCTATGACGACGGCTATAGCCCGCCGAAAACAGTCGAGCAGACCCGCAAGCTGGTCGAGAACGACGAAGTGCTGCTGCTGTTCGGCATACTGGGAACGCCGGGTAACACCGCGATCCACAAATACGTCAACGCGAAGAAGATCCCTCACCTCTTCCTCGCGACAGGTGCCTCTAAGTGGGCCGATCCGAAGAACTATCCATGGACGATGTCCTTTATCCCGAACTATCAGAACGAAGCGAAGATCTACGCTCAGTACATCATGAAAAATCATCCGAACGCGAAGATCGGAATTCTTTATCAGAACGATGACTTCGGTAAGGACTATGTAATCGGCTTGCGCGACGGTTTGGGGCCAAAGGCCTCAATGATCGTCTCGGAGGCCCCGTTCGAGGTAAGTGCGCCGACAGTCGATTCCCAGATCGTCCAGCTCAAATCTGCGAACGCGGATGTCCTGCTGACAATCGCCACGCCTAAGTTCGCGGCGCAGAGCATCAAGAAAGTCGCCGAAATGGGCTGGAAACCGGTTCACATCGTGACCAATGTTGCGACCTCGGTGAAGGGCGTGATGCAGCCAGCCGGTTTTGAGAACGCTCAGGGTTTGATGAGCGCGGTCTACCTCAAGGATCCGAACGATCCGCAGTGGAAAAACGATCCCGGCATAAGGGAGTGGTCGAACTTCATGGACAAGCATTTTCCTGAAGGCGACAAAACCGATAACTTTACAGTTTACGGCTATACCGTTGGCAAGACGATGGTCGAAGTGCTTAAAAAATGTGGAGACAATCTCACCCGCGAGAACGTGCTCAAGCAGGCGACGAATCTCGATATAGAGGTTGGACCGGTCCTTCCCGGCATCCGCCTCCAAAGCAGCCCGACCGATTACAATCTGATCGACCAGCTTCAGATGCAGCGATTCAACGGTAACAAATGGGAGCTGTTCGGGCCGCTGATCAGCTCGGAACGCAGCTAGGCCGTTCTTTCATTCCCACACCAAAGGCCTGTGCATCGCACAGGCCTTCTTTCTCTGGGTTCGTCGACCCGCTCCCTTTAACGCCGCACTCGCACGTGGTGCAATTGCATCCAATCGTTTCTGCGCTAGATGCGTCGGTAACTTTCGGAGCATCCCATGTTGAGCCTAATGCAAAAGTGGGCCTCAGCAGATCATTAATCACGCCGCGACTTGTCATTCGGATCGGAAGTGGTGACGCGATCCGTCAAGCGGCCGATCCATCGAACCAACTACGGGCAGATAGGAAAGCGCGCGTTAAAATCTACTCAGCGGTTTCGTAGCGGGCCAAGTCATCGCTACAGTTCGCGATCTCACATAACTTCTATATTAATAGTTACTTGCATTATAATAGTTATCGGAATAGAGATGCCTCGAGCGGGAACCCCAATCATTAATGACGCTCAGGCATGCGAGGTGCGTATATGGCGGGACTTCGTGATCATCCGATTGCCGAGCGTGTGCGGGCCAGGACGCCGACCTCGCCTCCGACGCTGACGCGGGAAAAGCTTAAGGCGCTGGCGCTCGAATGCGGTGCGGATGATTGCGGCGTCGTGAGTCTCGATGATCCAGCTCTCGCAGACGAACGACCGCATATCAACCGAGCGTTTCCCTCGGCGCGTATTGCCGTTTCGATCGTCCTCAGAATGCACAAGGCGCCGATACGCTCTCCAGCACGATCGGTCGCCAACAATGAATTCCACAACGTCAGCCATGACGTCGAAGATGTTTGCCGAGCCCTGGTTCGCAGCCTGGAAGACATGGGTGTCACAGCTCTCAATCCAGCCATGGCCTTTCCAATGGAGATGGATGGATTCTCGCAGCGTGGATGGATCGTTTCACATAAGCTCGTGGCCGAAGCCTCGGGCGTGGGCAAGCGCGGCGTTCACCGGAGCGTTATCCATCCGCAGTTCGGGAGCTTCATCTTGCTGGGTACTGTGCTGGTCGATATCGATATCGACGCGCCAGGAACGCCGCTCGACTACAATCCGTGCTTCGAGTGCAAGCTTTGTGTCGTCGCTTGCCCCGTCGGAGCCATCAAGCCCGACGGTTACTTCGATTTTTCGTCCTGCTTGAATCACAACTATCAGCAGTTCTTGGGTGGTTTTACTCACTGGATCGAAGACATCGCCGATTCCAAGTCGGCAAGGGATTACAGTGACCGCCATCCGCCAAGTGAAACAGTCCAACGATGGCAAAGTCTGTCTTACGGGCCGAACTATAACGCCGCCTACTGTTTGGCGGCCTGCCCCGCCGGCGAGGATGTCCTTGGCGGATTTCTCGCCGATCGGAAGCAGCATATCGAGACGATCGTCAAACCTCTGCAGGACAAAAAAGAGACGCTCTACGTCGTTGCCAATTCGGACGCGGCGGAGCATGCGGCGAAGCGATTTCCCCATAAGACGCTCCGCTATGTACGTAACGCCGCGCGGGCGGGCAGTATTGCGCAGTTTCTATTCGGCTTGAAACTGGGCTTCCAACGAGGCAAAGCGAAGGGCCTGAACGCAACTTACCATTTTATTTTCACAGGTGCAGAGCCAGCGGAAGCGACGGTGCTCATCCGGAATCAGACACTGTCAGTGGTGAAGGGGCTCGAAGGAACAGCGGATCTCCGGGTGCAAGCAGATTCGAGCGCCTGGCTGAGATTTCTTGATGGGCGTCTCTCGATCCTACGGGCCATCGCGACACGCACGATCCGCATGAAAGGTCCGCCGCGCCTGATGAAAGCGTTCGCGGCCTGCTTTCCGAAATAGCAGCAAGAGAACGAGCGGCGCGTCCCGCAAGAACATCTATGATGCGGTCTGTCAAACGGCCGATCCATCGAACTAAAGCTGCCCAGCGGTTGAGTGGCGGCGCTAAGTCATCGCCGCTACCGTACTATGGCTCGGATAGGCGTCCACACGAGTGAACTGAGATCGAGTCTCCCACTTCTTTCCTTGCGCGGAATAGATTCAAACGTGCGGGAGGAACCAGCCCGAAACCGCGAGGCATCGCCATGACCTTCAAACTCCCCGAGAACATCGCCACTCGCCCCATCGCGATCCTGGGCGCCGGCACGCTGGGCCGCCGCATCGCGCTGATGCTGGCAACGCGCGGCGCCGAAGTGCGCCTGTACGCCCGCAGCGCCGCGACGCGCGATGCAGGCGTAGCCTTTGCCAAAGATCAGTTGTCTGCCCTACTGGCTACGCTGCCCGGCAGCAAGGCCGGCAATATCGTGAGCGTTGATGACATGACAGCCGCGCTTAAGGAGGCGTGGCTTGTTGTGGAGTCGGTGCCCGAGAATCTTGAGCTGAAGAAGGACATTTTCAAGCAGATCGATGCGCTCTCTGAACCGGACGCCATCTTGGCCAGCAACTCCTCATCTTATTCTTCGAGCGCCTTTGCCGACAATGTGAAGAATCCCGCGCGCCTGCTGAACGCGCACTTCCTGATGCCGCCGGGCATAACTCCTGTGGAGTTGATGTCGAGCGGCCAGACCGACCCGGCTGTGATCCAGCTGCTGGTCGACGTGCTTCCCGGTTATGGCCTGACGCCCTATGTGGTGCAACGCGAGAGCATGGGCTTCATCTTCAACCGCATTTGGGCCGCCATCAAACGAGAGGCGCTCGATGTGGTAGCAGAGGGCGTCGCGTCGGCGGAGGTGGTGGATACCATTTACAGCCAGGCCACCGGTTCGCAGCCCGGCCCCTTCCGCCTCATGGACGCGGTGGGTCTGGACGTGGTGCTGAGCATCGAAGAGAATTATGCCCAGCAACGGCCCGGCCTGCCCGAGGGTCCGCGCATTCTGCTGAAGAGGATGATCGCTGAAGGCCGCCTTGGCAGGAAGAGCGGTCGAGGATTCTATGACTACCGGTGATGAGACGCGCCCATCAGTCGTTTGAAGATTTTGACATGGTAACGTTGCTGGTTTCTCGATCTCGGCCAGATGGCTACAAGATGCGCATCGCGTCTCGAGCGCCAGACGATAAACAGTCACAGATCCGAGATCCGAACCTGCTTAGGTCTAGCCGACCAGGTCTAAGCCGCCATCATGCAAACATGAACATTGTCTTCCCGTGAAGATCTTGCGCACCACCGCGCCAGCATTGGCGCGATATAGCTCTTAACAAAATAGTCGCAGGTGC
Source organism: Afipia sp. MLSD5-FHT05B12 (assembly GCF_058793355.1). Classification (NCBI taxonomy): domain Bacteria; kingdom Pseudomonadati; phylum Pseudomonadota; class Alphaproteobacteria; order Hyphomicrobiales; family Nitrobacteraceae; genus Afipia; species Afipia sp. MLSD5-FHT05B12. The sequence goes on along the minus strand of NZ_JBXAFS010000001.1, from coordinate 44,720 downwards.
ATGTCGTGCCCCTCTTGTTGTCACGCGAATTTGACGCTCTTGTTTAGAGGCAGCTCGCGCACGCGCTTCCCGGTGAGTGCAAAGATGGCGTTCGCAAGCGCCGGTGCCGCTGGGGGAACTGGCGGTTCGCCAATTCCGCGCAACTCACTGCCAAGTTGCAATCCCTTGACGATGATTTCCGGTGCCTGCTGGAATCTCATTCCCTCGAACGCGTGATAGTTCGTTTGGCTCGGTGCGAAGTTGTCGTAAGTCAGCTCACAATTCATCGCATGGCCCAGGGCCCAGATAATGCCTCCTTGGACTTGCGCCTCGAAATTGATCGGGTCGAGAACGCGCCCCACGTTGCAAACGGCATATACTTTGTCGATGCGGATGCCTTGCAGGGTATCGCTTACTTCAACGACTTCTGCCATCGGCACGCCAAATGACAAAGTCAGGGCGACCCCGCGAGCTCGCCTGTCCTCCATGCGCGGACCCTTCCAGCCGGAAATATCCCGCAGGGCTTCCAGGACCGCCTTCGAAGCGTCATGATTGCAGAGACGAATAAGTTCCGACATCGGATCTGCGCCGGCGGCGTGGATCAATTCGTCTAAGAAGGAAGCATGATGAAATCCATTGGCTGAGGCTCCAACCGACCGCCAGGAGCTTACGGGCACCATTTCTTTTGCGCGATAACCTGTCACCCGATAGTTCGGGATGGCGAAGGGTTGATCCCAGGCACCAGCAACCATTGAAGTGTCCGAGCCGGGCAACGGAGGAGCTTCCAGACGGTTGAACCAGGAAGTCGACACCGATTGGCCAGCGATGTCGATGCTCATACTCTCGACCTTGCCTTCACGAACGGTTCCCCTTGCGCGCGAGAGCTGCATCGGACGGGGATAGTCGTGCGTCATGTTTTCTTCACGGCTCCAGGTCATTTTGACCGGAACACCCTCCATCGCCATCGCAAGTTCGATGGCCTGTAGCACGTAGGTGTCATCGAGCCGTGCTCCAAAGCTTCCACCCATCGGCTGAACGTGCAGGTAAACCTTATCTTCTGGCAGTTTGGCTAGCTTCGCAGCGTGCATCTGAACAAAGAGCGGGATTTGCGTTCCCGTACAGATGTCGATCCGTTCCTTTGTATAAAGCACAACCGCATTCATGGGCTCGAGCGGCGCATGAGCCAAATACGGCGTCCGATACTCCGCCACAACTGGATTAGATGCTGTGGCCAGCGCCATTTCGACGTCTCCGTCGTTGCGAAGCCGGCTGTCCTGCAGCTCCTTGGCGAATGATCCCTCCAGAGCCTTCCACATTTCAGGGGAGTTGGCCGGGTAAGCGGGATCGCTCCACTCCATTTTGATCGCTGCCGCGGCCTGAAAGGCTCTCCACGTGTTATCGGCGATGACCCCTACACCACCTTTGACCGGAACGATCTTTTTCACGCCCCTCATTTTTTCGGCTTCAGAGGCATCATATCGTTTGACAGTGCCTCCCATACCGGGATTTGCGCGCACGGTAGCGTGCAGCATCCCATCAAGACGAATATCAAGCCCGTATTGCTGCGTACCGGTAGACTTCGCAACGATGTCGATCCGACGCATGCTCTTGCCGATGTAGCGCCACTCCTGTTCCGGTCGGAGCGCGACGTCAGCAATGGGTGCAAGCTGCGCTGCTTCCACAGCTAGTTCCGAGTAAGTAACCGCTTTGCCATCGGGCAGAATGACCCGCCCGTCCTTCGTTATCAATCGCGACCGGCTTGTTCCGGATTTTCTGGCGGCTGCCTCCTTCAACGTCTCGCGAGCAACTGCCCCCGCCATCCGAAGTTTATGGAAACCATCCGCCACGGTGGAGGAGCCGCCCGTGATCTGCATGCCGAGCACACGGCTCAATACCTCACCACCTCCACGCGCACTCCGCGCCAGGAAACCATCATCGATCGCAGCAAAGGGCAGACCGTCGTCCATGATTCGAGTATTAAAGTAGGTGGAGCTCGGTGGACCGGGATCGATACGAACCTTATGCGGATCCACATCGAGTTCTTCGGCAAGAAGATAGGCCTGGATGGAATAGGCGCCCTGGCCCTTGTCGGCTCGAGGAGTAATAAGAGTGACGCCTTGTGCATCAATCCGGACATAGGGCGTGATCGAGGCTTCGCCGGGCCCCTTTCAGCAACGGATTGGGGGGATCCTTTTTAAGGCGATAGTAGCCGAACGCAACGCCACCAGCGATCGCCGCGGATCCAATCAGAAACGTACGTCGTGCAATCTTCGCAAGCCGCGCCATGCTATTTCCCCTTCATCATTTGGGCCGCAGTTTTGACGGCGCGCCGGATGCGAGGGTAGGTGCCACATCGACAAAGATTTCCGCTCATCGCATTGTCAATATCGGAATCTGACGGAGTGGGATTCTTTGAAAGAAGGGCGGCCGCGGTCATCATCTGGCCGGACTGGCAATAGCCGCACTGTGCGACTTGGTGCTCGATCCAGGCCTGCTGGATTGCGTGCGGCATTTTTGGTGTTCCGAGCCCCTCGATTGTCGTCACGCTGCCACGAACCTCGCCCGCGCCGATCGAGCAGGAGCGGACCGCGGCGCCGTCGATATGCACGGTGCATGCGCCGCACAGGCCGGCACCACAGCCATACTTCGGTCCTGTAATGCCGAGTTCATCCCGAAGCACCCAAAGAAGCGGGATTTCCGATTCGACGTCCAAATCATATCGCTTGCCATCGACGGTCAATTGCATTGCGAATGCTCCAGCAGGTGAATATCTTGTGAAAGCAACGAAGGGGCGACAGTTTGCTCTTTCAGGTGCGCAATGGATGGCGGCATGCATCTGCCTGAGGTTGGCAAGCATTGCAGCTCCAATCGCCGCAAATGAGGCAACTGTTCAGATTCAACTGAACCATTGAGTGCGGGAATGAAAATGCAAGTACCCCCCGAGCGGTGACCGACGTTTGAAACCGCCGTATTGACTGGTTGACCGAACACTAACTTCGGCACAGAACGGTGCAGTCATTCCCTACGAGTCGTTGATTGCCTCTTCCATCTATTACCGGAATTGACTATTTTTAAGCAAGTGACTTTTCAAGATGGCTTGGATGTTGGACGGTCTGAACGCTCGTGAGGCACATATCGTCGCGGAGAAAATGCACCAGAAGCTTTCGCGATGAAACAGAGTTTCGGTGCGGAGTGCCATTAACGTCGAGAGCGATTGTGTGTTCGGACATTCGACATTGTCTCTTGGTTGAATGGACGATGATGCGAGCAAATCAGTTGTCTAGCGGCGGTGGATATGCCCCGCGTTCGATATGCACATTGATGGTGCAGCACGGTTCCGTTGCCATGTGGACCACACCTCCAGAAGCCAGCAAGCGCTTACCCGCTTGACCCTGCATCGTCATTCAGACCTATCGTTCGCTCCACGACCGCCAGTTCTCTAGGAACTACTGTCCGAGCTTTCGGCTAGGAGCAACAACACCGACAAGATCTCCGAAAGAAATCTTTGATGAACCATTCGCTGTACCCGTGAAGCGAATTTGATCGCCATCCAAAAGGTATCGACGTTCGGTTCCGTCCGGCAGTGCTATCGGATTTTTGCCGTCGCTGGTTAACTCCAAAAGACAACCCGAGCCATCGATAGACTCGCTCGACACTGTGCCTGATCCCAACAAGTCGCCAGGTCTTACTATCGCTCCGTTCGAAGTCACGTGAGCGAGTTGTTGCGCACCGTTCCAATGCATATCGGACAGATTGGACCTACAGATCACCAGCGGCGGAATGCCTTTCTCCCGCATAGTTGCTGATGTCAGTTCAACTTCGAGCGAGACGTCGAACCAGAGCGGTTGGGTACACTTAAGATAATCCAATGGTGGTGGTGTTTGCTCACGCACCAGGCCACTACTTGCGAGAGCTTCCAACGGAACAACCCAAGCCCCTACCTGAGTTGCGAAGGACTTTGACAGGAGAGGCCCCAGCGGAGTTGCCTCCCATCGTTGAAAATCCCGCGCGCTCCAGTCATTTAGCAAAACGAGGCCGAATATATAGTCGCCAAAATTTTGAACCCCGACAGGAGTTCCATTTCGGGACACGCGACCAACAACAAAGCCGACTTCCAACTCGAAATCGAGCGCGCGTGTGGGAGCATAGATTGGCTTTTCACCCTCCAGATACTGTCCATGCGGACGGATGATGGACTCGCCAGGCCCCATGATCGTGCCGGTTCGGCTGTGATAGCCCACGGGAAGAGACAACCAGTTGGGATGCAATCCCAAGTCTGGCCGCACAATTTGCATCGCGCGATAGGCATGGTGATAACTTGAGAAGAAGTCGACGAAATCACCGGGCGCAATAGGTGAAGACATTCGAAGTGATGAACGTTTCAGAAGGCAATCCTCGACGTCGCCACGGTGAGGACTGCTTGTCGACAGATGCAACTGCAATCTCGAACGCAGGCCGTCTCGCAACGGACGATCCAGCTCGAGCAGCGCATTTAACGAGCTGTGCCTCCAGACAGCACCTGGAATTCCGAGGTCTTGAAAATGGCCCTTGTCAGCATACGCCGCAAGATCGAGTGCATAGTCGCCGATGGCTACACACAAACGGTACTCGCCCGAGTTTTCATTGCGGCAAACACCGTAGGGCAGGTTTGCAAGCGAAAATCCGCCGTCTTCAGAACCCTCGATCCATGATTTGGTCATCAGGAACGCCGCTTTCCTTTCATTGATGTCACCAGACGAATGCCAAGGGAATGCATTCGCCGCTGCCCTTGCGCATTACCATCGTCGACTTCTACGACGACGCTTCGGGTAAGGGGGTCTGCGGCGCTACAAATGCGCCGGTCGAATGGTATCGGTCGATTTCTTGGGTGCTCAGCCCGAGCTTTGAGAACACGTCGCGATTATGCTCCCCCTGGAATGCCGGCTCGGTTGGAGTCGGGAGCTCCGATTCAGAGAACTGCCACGGGCGGCCCGGCAGACGGAAGACACCGCCATTGCGGTTCGACACTTCCTGCACCGCGCCCCAGTACTCAGACCAATCCGTTCGGGCGAGCGCACCCAACGTGCGGACTTCACCCATCGCAATTTTCGCTTCGTCAAGCTGTGCGTCCAAACTGGCCATATCGGCAAACGTCAATACCCATGTTTGTATAATTTCCAGCAACGCATCATAGTTGGCGGCGCGATCAGCAGCAGTTTTAAAACGCGGATCATCTGCGAGGTCGGCGCGGCGCATAGCGCCGAGATAGCTTGGAAACGTCATAGTTCCCACGATGCTCTGTGCCAATATGAACGTCTCGCCCTTTGGCCCATGAAGAAACGGACCATCGGTTGCGCCAAGAATCGCCGGCTCCGCTCCAAGATCCAGCTCAGAGAGGTCAATGTGAGCCCGCTCGTTAACAGCCACCATCGTCGCTGCCATGGCAACGTCGATGTATTGTCCTTTTCCAGTTCGCGCGCGATCGGAGAGCGCAGCAAGAATACCAATCGTTGCCTGCAGTCCCGTATAGACATCAGCATGCGAAAGACTGTCCGAACGCAACACCGAAAGCGAGGCACCCATGTGCCGAAGCGTGTTTGCGGTAAATCCCGTCTCGGCTTGAACCGTTGGAGCATAGGCCATACGCGCGCGCCATGGGCCACCCTGTCCGTATCCCGTGATCGAAGCGTATATCAATTTCGGATTACGTGACGCGAGATCGTCATAGCCAAGACCGAAAGATTCCAATGTCCCCGCGCGAAAGTTCTCAACGACGACGTCAGCCGTATCGCAAAGCCGAAGAACGAGCTCGCGCGCGCCCGGTACATTCAAATCGATGCTTACGTTACGCTTGCCTACATTTTGCTGTGCGTAATAACCCGACATCCCGCCTTCGAACGGGAATGCAAAGCGTGATACATCCGGCCTTGGAGGTTCGATCTTGATGACCTCCGCGCCCAAATCAGCCAGGGTTCGAGCGCACAACGGACCGGCGAGAACTCTGGAAAAATCGACAACGCGAATACCGCTCAGTGGTCCGGTCATCTTCAGTTCCCCTGGAATTTAGCGAGGCCCGGCCCATTGGCCATGAACGACGCAAGACCTAGCTTGAGATCTTCCGATGACCAAACCGGCTTCTGTAATTCGACCATCGCGAGATCTGCAGCTTCCACGCCGTCGTTGGCAGCAATCGCAGCTAATCGCTTGGTAGCAGCGTGCGCGATTGTTGGCCCGCGCGCCAATTCCTGAGCGATCGCCAGCGATGTTTTCTCAAGCCCTTCATCAGGAACGACAAGGTTGATCAGACCCCAACGCTCGAGAGTCGCTGGATCGTAGCGGCGGCCAAGCATTGACATTTCCTTTGCGCGGGCAATGCCGGCACGCTGCACTTGACGCTGGATACCTCCCATCAAGGGATGTAGCCCGAGCGCGGATTCAACCGAGCCAATTTTAGCGGACTCAGCAGCGATAATGTAATCGCTGGCAAGCGCGAGCTCGAGCCCGCCCCCAAGACAAACGCCATGGATACTCGTCACGATCGGCATCGGAAGTTCTTCAAAGGCACGGAGAAGATCGAGGCCACTGAACGTGCTGTCATTGCCTTTCTGTATCCGGTCAGCGAAGAGTGTAAGGTCCGCCCCCGCAGAAAAATGGCGCAAACCGCTTCGTAAAAGCACCGCCCTGCTGCCGCGTGACTTTGCCGCATTGAACTCGCCGATCAGCGCCGAACTCAACGCAGGTCCGACCAGATTGTAAGGCCGATACACCATCGTCAGAATTGTCACAGGCCCGTCGACTTCAGTTCTGATTATCGCCTCGTCCTTGCTACTCTCTCCGTTTGCAGCTTCCGCCAACGCCATTGCGCACTCCTTTGGATTGCGGCCTGAATCGGCCGTATTTAGCTCCGGTCGCGTCCGATCTATTTCTAACACCGTTAAGCTAACACTGTTAGAAAGATCGACGTCCTGTCAAACGATTTTTTTTGATGAAGAACTTTGCTGCAGCCGCTTTGTATCCGCGGCTTAGCCATTGTATAAAGATGAGAGATGGAAGCGCGCCGATTTCGAACGTGCAGAATCGAGAAATGAGCATGACAGCTGCACACCCCGAAACGGTCGGCCTGCGTCGATTGTTAATCAAGGAAGCGCGAAAGATCCTCAAGGAGATCGAAGCTAAGGAATTGAGCCTTCGACTAATTTCTCGGCGAGTTGGCGTTTCAGAAGCTGCCCCAGCTTATCACTTTGGGAATAAGGAAGGACTGCTCGCCGCGATAGCTGCCGATGGCTTCGGCGAATTGGCCGCGGTGCGCCAAAAGATAGCTGCTTCTCCCGTCGAAAAAGCTGAAAAGGTTCGAATGATGCTTCGGACCTATGTAGAATTTTCGAGGCGCAACACGGGTTTATTCCAACTCATGTATGGGCCACGCATACTGAACAAATCCAAATTTAAGGAGCTGCGCGATCGCTCTGCAATGTGCTTTGCCCTTTTCAAATCGGCGGTCGCAGATTTATCACGCGACCATGGTTGGCCAGAGGAAATGGTTGGGCTTCTTGCCCACTCTGCGTGGACAGTCGAGCATGGCATAGCATCCCTGCTTCTGGCGAAGCAGATCCCACGTAAGGAACAACCGGTCGATCCCCGGCAACTGATTGATTTCTCAATAGGCCTGTTCTTGACTGCCGTCGCGGCGGGCCCGTCGCACAGTCTTTTTATATCTTCTCACACTGACTGCGTGAGGGCCGACTGCGACGCTTTGAATTCGCAGCAGATTGCCTCGCGCTCAAAACATCGGAATCGACAATGATCTTTTCTTCCCTATTCCGTGTCATTCCCTTGCGCCCCGCTCGCCCGGTAAGCCAATTTCTTCCCCATCTTTCCAAGGCTAGATAGGTCGGAAACAGATCACGCCCCATGTTGGTCAACACATATTCGTAACGCCGCGAGTGTTCAGGTAAAGGCACCCGTTTTATGACGCCGGCATCAATCAATTTCTTCAACCGCGTGCTCAGAATATTTGTCGCAACGCCCATACATAACTGAAATTCATCAAATCTAGCGACTCCGCGGTAAGCTTCTCCTACCAGCAAAATGGACCATCGGTCTCCAATTACTTCGACGGCACGGACCAACGAGTACGACTTGCTTGCGATGTGATTGCGCGCCACGCCTGATCTCACTACCGGTTTTGTGTCGTTTTCAACTCACCCCCGCCGAGTGATGTAAACAAAACCCAGGCGATCTTTTTCAACGGCATGTTTTTATCACAGCACACGTGTAGGGAGCATCGGAGTCCTCTCTAGCTTTAAGCAGAATGGAGACCGCATCGATGACGAAGCTGGGGCATAACCACCAGACTTACAATTGAGTTATATTCTCGGATCCCGAAATTATTTCAACGGGAATGCCGAAGCTTGCTGCGCTGTCGGGCGCTTTATGACACCGACGCCATTGCGGTTAAACTGGAGCTGCGGGTCGGACTCGCGAATGCGCCATCCAAGCCTCATACAAAAGGCCGGGCCGTCTGATCGGCATACTTGGCTAGACCGCCATTCATCATTGAACAGGCAAACAGCCAAAGGACCCGCGCCTCACAATTGAATAAGCCCGTTTCAAATTTATCATTGGGCAAGAAGGAGCCACCTGCTTAGCTTACCTACCCTGCCTTGGGCAGACAAAAACATGACGCAAAGTCGTAAATGCCTGGGCTGGCGACGATGAATTTCAGTTTAGTAGCGGGAGTAACTGTTGGACTGGCTGCTGTAGTTCTGCACTTTGCGCTGCCGGACGCGGCCTTTGCTCAGAAGAAATATGCCCCGGAAGCGACTGACACCGAAATCAAGATCAGCAATATATCGCCGCATAGCGGACCGGCATCGGCATACTCTGCGATTGCAAAGGCACAAACTGCATATCTCAGGATGATCAACGATCACGGCGGCATCAATACTCGCAAGAGCAATTACATCTCTTACGACGATGGCTACAGCCCGCCCAAAACCATCGAGCAGACGCGCAGACGCGTTGAGAACGACGAGATCCTGTTCCTGCTGAGCAATTTCGGCATCCCAGGCAATACGGCCATCCACAAATGCATGAATCAGAAGAAAGTCCCGCAGTTGTTCGTTACGAGCGGCGTGGACAAGTGGGCGGATCCGATGCGCTTCACCAAGAATCCGTGGGACCTGTTCGGCCCTGTCCTCAGCGACAAAAATGGAGCCACGTAGTTCCACCCAAGACTGGCCCGGCACTCGATCCGCGAGTGTCGGGCTTCTTTTTGGGTCGTGCAAGCATTCGAGGAGTTTATCATGTTAGGTCTGATGCAGGACTGGCCGCTGCTCTGCAACCGTATCATCGATCATGCCGCTGCCTGTCACGGAGAGCGCGAGGTCGTAACGCGATCGGTCGGAGGACCCATCCATCGCACGAATTATGCAAATATCCGGACGAACGCGCTGAAGGTCGCTCAGCGACTGGACCGTGACGGTATCAAGCTGGGAGACCGCGTCGCGACCCTGGCCTGGAATACGTGGCGTCATCTCGAGGTCTGGTACGGCATCATGGGCATCGGCGCCATCTGCCATACCATCAACCCGCGCCTCTTCCCGGAACAGATCGCATGGATTGCCAATCACGCGCAGGACCGCGTTCTGCTGACGGACATCACATTCATTCCGCTTCTTGAAAAACTTGCACCGCAACTCACGTCAATCGAACGATTTGTGGTTCTCACTGACAGCACTCATATGCCGAAGACCAGCCTGCGGGGCGCAATCGCTTATGAGGACTGGATCGACAGCGTGGACGGCGATTTCGAATGGAAATCATTCGACGAAAACACCGCAGCCGGGCTTTGCTACACGTCCGGAACGACCGGAGATCCGAAGGGCGTGCTGTATTCGCACCGATCCAACGTACTTCACTCTTTGTTGGTCGCGCAGCCGGATGTCCTCGGTCTGAAATCCACCGATACCGTGTTGCCAGTTGTGCCGCTGTTTCATGCCAATAGCTGGGGGCTTGCATTCCACGCTCCGATGACCGGGACCAAGCTGGTATTTCCCGGCGCAAAGCTGGACGGACCATCCGTTTACGAACTTCTTCGCGACGAAAAGGTCACAGTCACAGCGGGTGTACCCACCGTGTGGCTGGCACTTCAGCAGCATATGGAAAGCAACAATCTTCGGCTGCCCGATCTCAAGCGCTTGACCATCGGCGGGGCAGCACCGCCATCCTCGCTCATAGAAGCTTTCGAACGCATGGGAATTCCGGCAACTCAGGGCTGGGGAATGACCGAGATGAGTCCGATTGGCTCAATCGGAACGCTAAAGCACCCATTCCAGGACCTGACCGGCAAGGAAAAGCTGGATCAGCTGGCAAGCCAGGGCTTTGCACCGTTTCTGGTCGAGATGAAAATCACGGATGATGCGGGAAAGAAACTGCCGCGCGACGGCAAGACGTTCGGACGCCTGAAGGTTCGCGGCGCGGCTATTGCGAAGGGGTATTATCGAGTCGATGAGCAGGCCCTCGATGATGAAGGGTTCTTCGATACCGGCGACATCGCAACGCTCGACGCGCACGGCTATATGAGAATCACCGATCGGTCCAAGGACCTGATCAAGTCCGGCGGCGAGTGGATTTCCTCCATCGACCTTGAAAATCTGGCGGTCGGCCATCCCGACGTGCTCGAGGCCGCGGTTATCGGCATCCGGCATCCCAAATGGGATGAGCGCCCTCTCCTTATCGTTCAGCTCAAGCCGGATACGGCGACGAAAGGCGCCGACGTTCTCCGCTTCATGGAGGGCAAGATCGCGAAATGGTGGATGCCCGACGATGTCGCCATCGTGGACGAAATCCCGCACACCGCGACCGGAAAAATCAAGAAAACCGAACTGCGAGAACAATTTCAGAGCTACCGGTTTCCCAGCGTCTAAATCAGAGGTGCATGCCGGGTCCGGCTTGCGCCACAAAATTGAGTGCGGCGCAGAAACGCCGGCAAGGAGACGAGAATGAGTTCAGTGCGTTTTGAAAAGCAGGCGAATGTCGGCGTCATCACAATCGACAACCCGCCGATTAATCTTGCCGATAACGCTCTCTTTTCGGCCTTCGAGACCGTTCTCGATGAGTTGGAGGCTTCCGATGTCCGCGCGCTGCTGGTCCAGGCCGCGGGCGACCACTTCGGCTGCGGCGTGAATGTGAAAACCACCTTCGTCGGTGTCGACAGCAAAGGCGCCCGTCAGATGCTAGGCCAGGGGATTCCGATCTGCACACGGCTGGAAGGCCTGAACATTCCGGTCGTCTGCGCCGTTCAGGGACTTTGCCTCGCAGCAGCGCTTGAAATCGCGCTCCGATGCGATGTCATCATCGCCGCGGATGATGCGAAGTTTGCACAGGTCGAACAGCACATCGGCGCTTCGACCTATCTTGGCGGGGCATACCTTCTGGCCGAACGCTGCGGCCCAGCCCGTGCGCGCGAAATCTGCTTTACCGGCGATTTTTATGACGCGGCATCGTTCGAGCGATGGAATATTATCAATCGGGTAGTATCCCGGGCATCGCTCCATACGGAGGCGATGGCGTGGGCCCAAAAACTCGCCAACGGCCCCACCAAGGCTCATGCAGTCACAAAGCGCCTGATGCGTGCATTTCTGGATCACGGGGTACGCGCCGCGGACGAACTGCTGCTCGACCTTGGTCCGCCGCTCTTCGACAGCGCGGACTTCAGGGCCGGTGTGCAAGCGGTGGTGGAACACGGCTCAAAGGACTTCCGAGGCAAGGTCGCCTTCCGCGGTGCCTAGAAGGCAATCCGGCTCAGGCGGCTATGCCTCGCGGAAGACATTGCATAGCTGCCTCGCCACCGTTTTGAATTGACGTTGCCCGATCTAGAACCGCACAATTTTCATCAGAAAATCGCCAGCCAACCCGCCGCGAGGACTTCATGTCGGCCACCACCCCGCTGTTCCAGCCATTTCGGCACAAGACGCTTTCATTGCCCAATCGCGTGGTGATGGCGCCGATGACGCGCTCGAAGAGCCCTGACGGGACACCCGGCGAGGATGTCGCGACATACTATCGCCGCCGTGCGGAAGGCGGCGTCGGGTTGATCATCACCGAAGGCACCACGGTCGACCGCGCAGGCGCATCGAATGATCCGAACATCCCGAACTTCTATGCCCCGAAGAGCCTCGATGGCTGGCGTCGTGTAGTGAAAGAAGTGCATGCGGCGGGAGCAAAGATCGCGCCGCAAATCTGGCATCAGGGCATGGTCCGCAGGGCTGGGACCGGTCCGCGTCCGGAAGGTAAGTCCGACGGCCCATCGGGATTATCCGGTTCAGGCAAGCTGGTCGGCGAACCGATGACCGACGAGGATATCGCCGATACCGTCGAGGCATTTGCGAAGGCCGCGGCCGCCGCCAAGGAAATCGGCTTCGATGCCGTCGAACTTCATGGCGCGCACGGCTATCTGGTGGACCAGTTTTTCTGGGAGCAGTCGAACCGGCGCGATGATGCTTACGGCGGAGATCTTGTTAAACGCACGCGCTTCGCCGCCGACATCATCAAGGCTATCCGCCAACGCGTGGGGCCGGATTTCGTAATTATTCACCGGTTTTCGCAGTGGAAGCAGCAGGACTACGGCGCAAAGCTGGCTCACTCGCCCGACGAACTCGCCGCGTTCCTCCAGCCGCTGGTCGACGCAGGCGCCGATATCTTCCATTGCTCAACGCGGCGGTTCTGGGAGCCTGAATTCCAGGGCTCCGACCTCAATCTCGCCGGCTGGAGCAAGAAGCTCACCGGCAAGCCGACAATCACCGTGGGATCTGTGGGTCTGAAGGGCGGCGACTTCATTCAGTCCTACAAGGGCGAAAGCGCGGAAGTCGGCGATCTCGGCGAACTCGAAGCGCGGCTCGCTAGCAACGAGTTCGATCTGGTCGCAGTTGGCCGCGCGCTGATTACCGATCCGGAGTGGCCAGCCAAGGTGCGCGACAAGCGCTTCACCGAACTCGCGCCCTTCTCGCCAAAGGCAATGGCAACGCTTTGAGCGGTGATTGCTTCCGTTATAGCGCTTTCGAGCGAGGTCCCGTTCGGGCGGACCACAGCAGGATTTAACTGATGAGTTTTTCCAGTGATGAGGACCTGTTTCCTCCGCTTCCCTGATAGGGCTATCGATCGCCGAGTATATCGGTCTTTCCTCAAATCTGTGCGAAATTTGCTGTTTCCCCGGCCCGGTATCCCACCCGCGACGTGACACGCTCAAGATACGGAACAGCGCTATCGCAGATGCCAACGCCATAGTCGATTGCCCATGTCAGGCAGGTTGTCAGCAGTATGTCGGCCGTGGTGAACTGAGTTCCCATAAGATAATCGCGGCCGTCCAACAGAGCGACGTCGACGTGCCGAAGCTGTTCGCGGAAGTATTCGCCAGCCTTCGTCACGACATGCGGTGCATCGCCATAGATATGCGCCAATCCGTTGTTGGTTCCGTGCCGCCTCATGACATAAAGACTGGTTGAGTCCAGCTCGGTCACGATGAAGAAACACCATTCCAGCCACTTCGCGTAAAGCTTTGGGCAGTCTGGAACGAGACCGCCATCGGCTCCTTTGTGTTTGTTGGCGAGATACGCGACAATGGCTGCGCTTTCCCCAATGGTCAGGTCGCCGTCCTGCAAAAGCGGGATTTTCTGGCGCGGATTTAGCGCGGTATACTCCATCGTCTTTGTCTCGCCTGACCGCGGAAGAATTGGTCGTGATGTATACGGAAGACCGAGTTCATGAAGCGCCCAGTGCGCGCGGATCGTGCGCGTTGTGCCGACGCCCCAGAGAATAAGTTCGTCTGCCATTACCAGGTCTCCACTGATGGGCGCAGATCGAGTTCATGAGTCCAGCCGTCTTTGGATTGCAGGTGAGCAAACCAGTATGCTTCAGCGATGGACGCGGTTTTGGTCAGGCTGTCGGGTGGAATTTCGCTGGCGCTGATTCCGGTTGCCGCCTTCATGCGCTGATGGATCGCTTCGCTGTCGACGCCTGCATCGATCAGCAAATGAACGACATGAATGTTCTTCGGGCCAAGCTCACGGGCCATCGCCTGGGCTACGGCGCGCAGACCAAACTTCGCCGCCGAAAATGCAGCAAAGCCCTTTCCACCCCGAACGCTGGCGGTCGCGCCGGTGAAAAGCATTGTCCCGCGTCCGCGCGTCGACATGTGTTTCACAGCCTCGCGGCCCACGAGAAAGCCTGCGTAACATGCGAGCTCCCAGGCCTTGAAGAACAGCTTCTCGGTCGTCTCCAGCAGCGGCTTGTTGACGTTCGATCCGGCATTGAAGAGACAGACCTCGATTGGGCCGACATCTTTCTCGACATCCGCGAACAGTTTCTGGACTTCCTCTTCCTTGCGCGCATCGACACTGTAGGCGCGGATGCCGTATCCATCCGCTTTCATCGAATCGACAAGTCCCTGCGACTTGGCAGCCTCGCGCCGCGCGACGCAGACCGTGTAACCACCCTTTGCAAATTTCTGAGCAACTGCGGCGCCGATAGCATCGCCTGCGCCAACCAGAAGTGCGACCTTCACTTTATCCGTCACTGTTCGTTCTCCAGAAGCTGAAACCGTTCGTCTCGTTCACCCTGCGACCCTGACCGCCTTCTCCGCGATCATGCCGTCGATGGCGCTGTCGCTGTAGCCGAGTTCGCGCAGTACGGCGCGGGAGTGCTCGCCGACGCGCGGCGCCGGGCCGCCGATCTTCGCCTTGTTGACCTCGAAGATCGCCGCGGGCTTCGGCTGCCGCACCCGGCCCACCGTCGGCTGATCGAACTCCTCGATCAGGCCGCGTGCCACCACCTGATCGTTGCCGATGATCTCGCCCCGGCGCAGGATCGGAGAACACGGCACATCGGCGGCGTCGAGACGCTCCAGCCACTCGGCGGTGGTGCGCTGGCTGATGTATTCCTGCATCTTGTTGATGCGCGCGGTGGCATTGATGAAGCGCGCGCTCGGCGTCGCGAAGCGTTCGTCTTTCGCAAGCTCCGGATCGCCCGAGGCCTTGCAGAAGCCCTGCCATTCGGAATCCGAGATGGTGCCGGCGGTGATGTAGCCGTCGAGTGTCTGGAACACGAGATCCGGCCGGTCGTTCGGGTCCGCCGCGGCCGCCTCGGTGCCGACTACGGTGTACTGCATCATGCCTTCCGGCCACAGATACGAGATCATGGTGTCCAGCATCGCGACCTGGATGTAATCGCCCTGGCCTGTCTTCTCGCGGGCATACAGCGCCGACGACACCGCCTGCGCGGTGAACACCGAGGTGGTCTTGTCGCAGACGATGGTGCGGATCATCTGCGGCCGGTTGGTCACCGGCTGCGACTGGATGTCGGCAAAGCCCGACAGCGCCTGGACGATGGGGTCGTAGACGCGTTTCTTGACGTAAGGCCCGCTGTCGCCCACCCCGCTGATCGAGACATAGATCAGCCGCGGGTACTTCTTGCGCAGCTCTTCGTGGCCCAGCCCGAGGCGCTCCATTATGCCGGGACGGAAGTTCTGCACCAGCACGTCAGCCTGCGCCGCCAGCTTGGCCAGCACCTCGCGGCCGGCCTCGCTCTTGATGTCGATCGACAGCGAACGCTTGCCGCGATTGCACGACACGAACAGCGCGGAGAACTCACCGGCCGCATCAATCAGCGTCCGGCTCCGGCGGGTGCCATCACCGCTGGTCGGCTCGATCTTCAGCACATCCGCGCCCTGATCCGCCAGGAACATCGTCGCATACGGACCCGACACCACCGCCGTCAAATCCAGCACGCGCACACCATGAAGGGGACCGGACATATCTCTACTCTCTCTGTTTTCATGTCATCCGGGCTGCCGCATTCTCGCGCATCACACGCTTAGATACGTTCGCCTGACATCGTCATTTGCGATCAGCGATTGCGTATCGCCGGAGAATTGAACCCGGCCCTGACTAAGCACATAGACATGGTCTGCCAGTTGGGTTGCGAGGTGATAGTTCTGCTCAACCAGCAGAATGGGCGTCCCGGATGCTTTGACATCCTGGAGCACGGCCGCGAGTTTCTCGATAATCACCGGCGCCAAACCTTCGCTGGGCTCATCAAGGATCATCAGATCCGGCCCGGCCACCAGCGCCCGTCCGATCGCCAGCATCTGCTGCTCACCACCGGAGAGTTGGCCGCCAAGACTCCTGCGCCGTTCGGCTAGGCGTGGAAATATTTCGAACACGTATTCCACCGGCTTACGCCGCGGCCGGTGTTTCGACGCGCCATGGGCGATAGCAAGATGCTCTTCGACGGTCACTGTCGGGAAGATGCCGCGATCCTCCGGCACGAAAGCAATGCCGGATCTCACAATCTTATGGGTCGGCAGCCTTGTGATATCGGCGCCATTGAACTCCACGTGGCCGTGCCGCGCGGGCGTCAACCCGAGTATCGAGCGCAGCGTCGTCGTCTTGCCCGCACCGTTCCGGCCGAGTACCGCCACGCACTGCGCCGTCGTCACGGAAAGATCGACACCTTGGAGAACGTGGCTTTCGCCGTAATAAGTGTGAAGATGCTCGACCTTAAGCATGATGCTGCCCCAGATACGCTTCAATCACCTGAGGATTGGACTGGATCTCATCCTTCGTTCCCGTTGCAAGCACCTTGCCGTAACTCAGCACCGTAATGACATCGCAGATCGCAAACACGACATCCATGTCGTGCTCGACAAGAAGGATGGTCAGTTCGGATGAGAGGCCATTGATCAGCTTGATCAGTCTGGCGCGCTCATCCGGCGACGTTCCGGCTGCCGGTTCGTCCATCAGCAGTATCTTCGGCTCTGCGCATAGAGCGATAGCCACTTCGAGCTGACGCTTCTGGCCGTAGGAAAGTTCGTTGACATCCCGGTGCAGCACCCTGTCCAGATGCATCTGTTCCGCTGCAATGTGAGCTCTACGAACGACGTCTGAAAACGACCGGCATGAGCGGAAAATGGAATGGCGCGACCTATGAAACGCCTGACACGCTACACGCAGGTTCTCAAGAACGGTGACGCTCTCGAGCAACATGTTTTTCTGAAAGGATCGTGACAGGCCGCCCTTGGTAACAAGGTCCGGCCGTCCCTGCTGCACCGGGACGCCCTGAATGAGTATCTCGCCACTCGTTGGCGGTTGCCATCCTGTGATGATGTTAAACAATGTTGTCTTGCCGGCGCCATTCGGCCCGATCACCGCATGGCGCTGGCCCGACGGCACCTTCAGGTCGAGGTCGCTGATGACCTGAAGCCCGCCGAAGGCCTTACGCAAATTCCTGATTTCGAGCGCGCTCATTGCCGCTTTCCGATCAGCGTGGTGATGGCGCCGAGAACGCCACCCCGGAAAAACGCAACCACAAGCATGAAGAAGATACCGAAGAACAAATTGTATTCTTCGGTGATCATGCTCAGCGCCTGCTTGACGACGACAAAGATCGCGGCACCCACAAAAGGCCCGAGAATAACGTTGGCACCGCCGATGATGACCATCAACACGCCCTCGCCGCTCATCTGCCAGCTCATCGCATCGGGATTGATGAAATAGGTGTATTGCGCCTGCAAAATGCCCGCAACCGCACAGATCATGGCGGCCAGCGCGAACGATCCAATCTTGTAGTTTGCAACCGCATATCCCATCGACATCATTCGGCGCTCATTTTCACGAATGCCGACCAGGATGCTGCCGAAAGGCGACGTCACGATCCGCCACAGCATCAACAGCGCGAACAACGCGACGGCAAGAACGTAATAGTAGAAGATGGTCGGGTTGTCCGCGCTCACGCTGAGCCATGACAAATCCGGGCGCGGAATTCCTGTCATTCCGTCAGACCCGTTGGTCCAGCGCAATTTGATCATCGCCCCATAAAACATCTGGGAGAATGCCAGTGTAATCAGAAGAAATTCGACCCCGCGCGTCCGGGTGCAGATCGCGCCAATGGCAGCGGCAATTGCGGCCACCACCACCAGCGTGACAGGCGCAGAGACCCACAGCGGCCATCCCAGCAGCGCCGTTCCGATCGCGATGCCGTATCCACCGAACCCGAGAAACATCGCCTGCCCGAGCGATACGAGGCCCGTATACCCGGTCAGAAGATTGATGCCCGACGCGAATACGCCGGCGATCATGACTTCGACCGCCAGCGTCATGACATAGCCGGAGGAGAACGACGGCAGCGCACACAGGACGACGGCAGAAGCGGCGAACAATGCCGCGTAAGCGCGGCGCGACTTTGGGAGCGGCAGACGCTTCAAACCACCGACGCCCTTCTCCCGTGTGAGAATGACATCTACGCTCATGCAACCCTCCCAACCGCGCCAAAAAGGCCCTGAGGGCGAAAGATCATCACAGCGATCAGCAGCGCATAAATCGCAAAGAGTTCGGCCTCCGGAAGGTAAGCCTGGGCAAATGTATCGGTCATACCGACGATAAGTGACGCATAGAACGACCCCTTGAGATTGCCAAGGCCGCCCACCACCACGACCACGAACGTGGTGACGACAATTCCGATACCCATGTTGGAATAGATGCTCATAACCGGTGCGGCGACGACACCCGCGAAGCCAGCGAGAGCGGAACCGAATCCGAACACCAGCGCAAACAGAACGTTGATGTTGATGCCGAGCGCCGTGACCATCTCACGGTTGTCGACACCGGCCCGCAGCGTGGCGCCGATCAGCGTGCGGTCGATCACCAGGACAAGAGCAATGGCGATGGCAATACCAACCGCGATGATGAAAAGCCGATAGAGCGGATATTCGATGCCCAACAAGGCAACTCGGCCCTTGAGGAAATCGGGCGTGACGATGCTGTGAAATGCCGATCCATAGATGTACTCGACTGCACCCGCTGTTGCGAACAGCAGGCCGAACGTCAGCAAGGCGAGATCGAGATGCGTCGAACGCCCGCGCTGAGCCAGCGGTTGCAAAACGAAGAGTTGCAGCACGAAGCCGGCCACGAACGGCAGCAGCGGACCTATCAGCAGCGCCAACCAGAATGAGCCTGTCTTGTTGGCGACAACCAGTCCGAAATATGCGCCCATCGTGAAGAAGGCGCCATGGGCCAGATTGAGAATGTTCATCAGCCCGAAGATCAGCGTGAGGCCGACCGCGAGCAGAAACACCAGCATGCTCAGTTGCACACCGTTAAGAAGCTGAATCAGAAAGAGCTGCATGTTTCACACACATTCGAGAGAGCGCGAGCTTCGCTAGAAGCGAAGCTCGCCTCGGATCAGAACGATTTCGTGCAACCCGGCAGATCGCCCGCACCCGGAAACTGATCCAGGGATTTACGCTGCATCTTGCCGTCGGGTCCCTTGACGATCTCGATCACGTAGACCTTCTCAAGCAAGGCGCTGTTCTGCGCATTGAACCTGATCTTCCCACGGGGGGAATCGAACGTCAGGTCACGCATCGTGGAGATGAACTTGGTGCGATCTTCCGGCATCTGGCCGCCGAGCTTCTCAAGCGTCAGCATGATCGCCTTGCCGTTGTCATAGCCAAGCTCGGCGCTGACGTCGGGTTCCTGCTTGTACTTCGCAGTATATGCCTTCACGAACTTCTGGTTCGCTTCGGTGGGGATACCCGGATAATGCGTGGCAACGTGCTGGGCATTCAGAGCCAGATCGCCGAGGGCCGGCCATAGCGCTTCATCGTAGACCCAGTGATCGCCGATCAGGGGGATCTTGCTGCGCAGTCCGAAATCGGCGTGCTGCTTGACAACCTGGATCGCTTCCGCGCCTGCATAGAAAGTGTAGATAATTTGAGCGCCGGAGTTCGCAGCCTGCGTTAGCGCGGCGCTGTAATCCTTGGTCTTCTGGAAGGGCGTCCAGATTTCCTCGATCACCTTTCCACCGTTGTCTTCAAAGCCGCGCCTGAATCCGCCGATGAATGCACGGCCCGCGGAGTAATCGGGGCCCATCGTGACGGCGGTCTTCACCCCTTTGCTGGCCCAATACTTTCCGGAGGCGTATTCGAAGCCGTTGGCGCTGAAGGATGTGCGGGCGATGTATGGGCTGCAAAACTTACCCGTGATCTCGTCAGCGAAGGCGTTCGCGAACACCATCGGCATCTTGTTCTTGTCTGCCAGTTCCGAGATCGCAATACCGACATTCGAGCCGACAACCCCGGCAACGAGATCGACCTTGTCGGACTGCACGAACTTGTTGAACTTCTGAACGCCCACACTTGGCGTCAGTTCATCGTCAGCGCGGATAATCTCGATAGGACGGCCGCCAGCCTTGTTACCGAACTCCTCCAGCGCGATTTGAAAGCCGCGGTCGATGCTTTCCGCCGGGACCGCATAGACCCCCTTGTAGGGCAGCATCAGTCCGATCTTGATCGGCGTCTTCTCTTGCGCGTACGTCGTCGCGCTGGCCGATGCCGCAAGACCTACCGCCGCGGCCAGACCAATGCGCGTGTATCCGTTGAAAGAAATTGCCATCCCGCTCTCCCTATGCCGGGCGTTCCGCCCCGAAACTCCCGCTTGGCCGCAACCAGGCGGCCGCAGTCTGCGTGGATTTTTATGGGATAGTATTAGATCGGGAGGCTGATCCTGACTTGCAGGATAGCGCCAAGGTTTCCGAAAAAACGCCATTTAGTCCGGATAAAAGCCGGCGGCGCATTTCTGAGAGGGCTGTTGCCTATGACAGGCAGCGCCGACGGAACGCGGATGGCGTCACACCCGTCGCTTTCTTGAAACTTGTCGAGAAATGCTGGGCATGACTGAAACCGGTCGCAAGGGCCACTTCGACGATGCTGTCTTCCGTGTCCGACAGCCGCCGCTTCGCCTCATCGATCCGGCGCGAAAGAACGTAGTTGTACGGCGTCGCGCCGACGCTTTCCTGAAACGCGCGCAGAAAATGCCGTTTGCTCAGCCCGGCGATCTCCGAAAGCTCGGCAAGACAGATCGGCTGGGTAAGGTTCTCGCGCACATATTCCTCAAGGTGCCGGAGACTCCGGCCCGGCAAACCGCCGCGCAACTCGTTGGGTGACCGCTGACTTCTTTCGCTGACGCGGGAAATGTGGGCCAGCGCCTGAATCGACCATCCCTCCGCCATGAGGTTGAAAACATTGTCTGGCGAGGCCGCCTCCCGGCAAAGTTCAGCGAGGCCGCGGGTCAATCCATCGTGCTCAAAAGCGACTGTCGGGTTGGTGATCGCGTGCTGGAGGCGTTCACCCACGAAAGACGGGTTCAGGAACACCACCGTGTAGTCGAGGGTGGGCCCTACATTCCACTCGCCTTCGATCTCGATCGCAGCGGGGAAGATCGCAAGCTTCGACTTTCCCGGAAAGCGCCGCTCAACCGAGCGCCCGTCAATCGTCGCCCTTAGACGTTCGGCTCCCTTGCCGAACCAGAACAACGACAATTCCGGCTGGCGAAAATGCCAATGCATCCGCCCAACCGTTTCTCTGCGAAGAACTTCAATCCGCATGCTCGGCGTATCGGTAATAATGGATGACACAAGATCGCCTCCGACCAACCGAACGTAGTTCTCGCCGACGAGTCCCATCCCAAAACCCCATTCTAACGCGAGTTCCAAGATAGAATGCACTAAACACAGCAGAGAAGCGAGCCGGTTTGTTGCTGCATCGCAGCATCGTCTTGACTTAGGGACCTTTATTCAAAGGCTTTCACGAAGTCTGCGGTGTCGCAGCGACACCGCAGACCCGCAACGACCATGTATTCAGATTTCTTCTGCCTTGCCCGTAAATTCCGTTTCTGCGTCATGTCCAAGCACCAGCACCAACAACGCAGCGACAGCTGGAAGCACTGCGAGAACAAGCAGTCCGGTTATTGTGCTTCCAGTGAGTTCCTTGACCCATCCAATCAGATAAGGACCACCAAAGCCCGCCAGACTGCCGATCGAATTAATCAACGCAATGCCGCCAGCAGCCGCGACCCCGGTCAACAAAGCTGTCGGGAGAGTCCAGAACAACCCGAATGCCGCGAACCCGCCGACAGCCGCCACGATGAGTGCCGCCATAGTCAAAGGCAGGCTCCCCGCATAGGCTGAAGCAACGAGTGCAGCGGCCGTGACGAACAGCGGAACTGCAATATGCCACACGCGCTCTTGCGCCTTGTCGGAGCGGCGTCCCCACAAAAACATCGCGATCGTCCCGAACGCGAAAGGCAACGCGCTGACAAATCCCGTTTGAATATTCGTCAATCCGAAGGCCTTGACGATCTGAGGCAGCCAAAACTGTATCCCATAGAGCCCGGCCAAAAGTCCGAAGTAGACAAAACTCAACGCCAGTACCTTGGGTGACTTTAACGCCTGTGACAGCGTCTTATGGTGGGCCGCCTCTTTGGCGCTGCGCTCGCTGTCGAGTCTCGTTTCGAGCCATCGCTTTTGCTCTGGGGCAAGCCATTTCGCATCCGACGGACGATCCGTCAGGTAGAAGAAGGCAGCAACGCCGAGTATCGAGGCCGGGATTCCCTCTACGATAAAAAGCCACTGCCAGCCTTTCAGGCCCAGCATGTTATTCATCTCAAGCAAGAGGCCGGAAACCGGCCCGCCGAACACCGCCGAAAGCGGCGCTCCCAAAATGAAGGCCGACATCACCCGGGCCCGATATTTGGCCGGATACCAGTAGGTGAGATACAGAACGATCCCTGGAAAAAATCCGGCCTCCGCAACGCCGAGTAGAAAGCGAAGGGCGTAAAAACTGTTCGGCCCACTGACGAATGCCGTTGAAGCTGAAATCAATCCCCACGTCACCATGATGCGCGCAATCCAGCGACGCGCCCCGAAATGATGCAAAGCTATGTTGCTCGGCACTTCCAGAATGAAATAGCCGATAAAGAATATACCCGCACCCCAGGCATAAACGAGCGGTGTGAATGCAAGATCCGCGTTCATGGTCAGCGCAGCGAAACTGACATTGACGCGATCGAGCACGCATATGAAGTATGCTAATATGAGAAACGGTAGAATTCGGAATGAAACGGCGCGCATCGCCGATTTTTCGACATCGCTTTTCGCCATATCCTTCGTTAAGGCATCAACCGCTATCTGACTCATTGTGTTTTCCCCCATTTTATAATGATCCCGCGGATTTTTGCCGCGTCTTATTGCAACCGGCGCGGCACTTATGCCCGCCGGCTGTCCGCCGATTGCAACCGGTTTGCTTTTCCGGGCTTTGTCCTGTCCTACAGACGGAACGTAGATCCTTCGGCATCGAGCTGCCGGATCAATGCGTCGTAGGTGTCCTGACCGAATGCGTGCCTTTCATCGAAGCCCTTGGCGACGGCCGTTTGCGACTGCTGAACAGTTCGTTTCAGAATCGCTTCCGGCAGATGCCTTAGCTCGCTGCCCATTTGCAGGGTATGCACCTGCACCTCGCAGGCACGCTGCAACATGTACATTCTGAAGAAAGCCGCCGCGGCAGTCTCCCCGCAGGTCAGCAAGCCGTGATGACGCAGGATCATGACATTCTTGTTGCCGAGCGATTTTACAAGCCGTTCGCGTTCGCTGAGATCGACCGAAATGCCTTCGAAGTCATGATAAGCAACTTCGCCGTAGAGTTGCGCGCCGTAGAAACTATGCGGCGATAGGCCATTGTCCGCGCATGCAACCGTCACGCCCTCGGTCGTATGGGTATGCACAATGTAGTGCGCATCCTCGCGCGCCATGTGGATAGCAGAGTGGATGGTAAATCCCGGCGCGTTGACTTTAGCATCGCTGCCGTCAACGACGTTGCCATCGACGTCGATCTTCACCAGATTGGACGCCGTGATTTCGTTGTACATCAGCCCGAACTGGTTGATGAGAAAGTGGCGCTCCGGACCTGGAACGCGCGCGGTAATGTGATTGTAGATCAGTTCGGTCCAGCCAAACCGATCGCAGATACGATAAAAGGCGGCAAGTTGCTCGCGGGCGTGACGTTCTTCGGATGATATCTGCGACAGCTTTGGTTTGACGTGCCGATTCATGAATTCCTCCCTAGGGTCGTTCGACAAAAAGATTCAGGACGCCGGCGGCCCTCGGAGAGCAGCCGCGCTGTTCCTAATCCAGGAAGTCTGGCTGCTCCTTGAGAATGCGGGCATACAGCGACTGAAACTGAAACCATCCGCTGAACGGCGAGCCGACAATCTGATAGGCCTGCTGCGCGGACTTCTCTGAAATCATCTTGAGCTTCTGCCCGGAGTGAGCGGCGGCAGCTTCGGCTATCAGCTGGACCTGGCACGACCGATCCATCGTGATGAACCACCATGCTGCTTCGTCCACGGTCTGGCCCACCGTGAGAAGGCCGTGGTTTTGCAGAATGGCCGCCTTGTGCGGGCCAAGCGCCTTCGCAATCTGCTGGCCCTCATCAAGATCAACAGCAACCCCGCCGTAGTCGTCGTAAAGTGCGTGATCGTTGTAAAAGGCGCATACGTCCTGCGAGATCGGATCGAGCTTGCGGCCGAGCGCAGCGAAGGCGCGGCCATAAGTTGAGTGCGAATGCGCGGCGCCGACTGAATCCGGACGGGCCGCATGGACACGCGAGTGAATCGCAAACGCCGCGGCGTTGACGGGCCGGTCGCCCTCGACGACCTTTCCGTCATGACCCACGCGGATCAGGTCGGATGCCTTGATCAGACTGAAATGCATACCGAACGGATTGACCCAGAACGTATCGGTAAATTCCGGATCGCGCGCCGTGATGTGACCAACGACACCCTCGTCGAAACCGCATTTCGAGAACAGCCGAAAGCTCGCGGCAAGCCGCTGCTTGCGATGCAATCGCTCCTCACCAACGGTTGCAAACACCGGCGGGCGCGGCAGGTCGGTGTACATCTTCTCGGCGGCGGGCGTTGCATCATGGAACTTTTGCAGGGCGTTCATCAGAGTCTCCTTCATTGTGAATGCGCAACTGGAACGACCGCTGGCCAGCGGGCACTTGCATGCGCTGCTCATACGGCCGGGATTGATGCCGACGGGGGTCAACCGCAGTCATCGGCAACTGAACTGGAGTCGTTTGCATCGGGCCTTATGCTCGCGCAGACACGCTGCAACGCCTGGGCCCTCGGCTGCTTTGGCCATCCATCGTCCTCCCGTCGTGCTCTTTGCGAGCTTGTTGCCGGTTGGTGAACATGGCTGACATGTCGCAGCAGCCGCGTTGCCCATCCTGATATTTGATGCCAGCATGATCAGGCCTGTTCCGGGGCGCAAATGAATTCCCTTGCGACCATATGAATGAGATTCACATGCAGCGATCGCGATCATCCCTTCCGCCACTGTCGACGCTTCGATCGTTCGAAGCTGCGGTGAGGTTGGGAAGTTTCAAGGCCGCCGCGGAAGACCTGAGCCTGACGCAATCGGCGATCAGCCATCAGATCACGTCTCTGGAAACGCATTTCCGCGTCAAACTTTTCGTCCGCGACGGAAACAAAGTCGTGCTGACGAAGGATGGTGCGATGTACGGCACCACCATCCTGAAAGCCTTCGGGGAATTGTCTCGCGCAGGCGAAGTCCTGCTGAGCAAAGAACGCAGAGAGATCGTGAGGGTGAGCGCGTCACCCAGCTTTGCGACGTTTGCCGCGTTGCCCAATCTCCAGAAGTTCAAATCCGCAAACAGCTCTCTCGATCTGCGTCTCGAGGCTCGCAACACCAACGTGGACTTCGACACCGAAAGTATCGACGCTGCCATTCAGGTCAGTGGGCCGCCGTTTCGCGGCTTGCATGCCCACAGGCTGTTTCGGTCAAAACTGGCGCCCTTGGCTCATCCCGATCTTTGCGAAAGATTTGCGCCATTGAAGAGTGCAAGGGATCTCGCGCGAATGCCCCTTATCGAACTCAACAATATTCCCGGAATGTGGGAGCGATGGTTTGATAAGGCAGACTCCCGGATCAAACTGAATGAGCTCAGTCTGTCGAGCGATAGCTTGCTGGCCGCAATACAAATGGCCGAGTCAGGCTTGGGCGTCGTTCTGGCGCCCTTTCCTTTGACAGCATCGGTTGTTGCGACCGGCCGCCTCAAGACCGTTTTCCGTCCGTCACTTCCGATGGACAAACGCGATTTCCATCTCGTCTATCGAAAAGAGGACGCCAACAGCGCGAAGATCAAGGCGATCCGGAGGTGGCTAAAGGACGTAGTCGCTGAACTGGAACAACGGACCAACACGAACGATCTGTGACCCCTGCTTGGTTTCAACTTCGTATCAGTTCAGTAAGCCACGCTTGTGGGTCAAAGTGACAGCGCTTCCGTAATCATGCCGCTACACAAGCCAAATCCGATGGAAGCGAAATTCTTCCGCCGACATCGTCCCTTGAATGTGATTTCATCACCATCTGCCAGAAAGCTGCGACTCTCTCCGTTCGGGAGCGTCACCGGACGCGAACCTCCCACGGTCAGCTCAAGCATACTGCTCAGCTCTTCGTCTCGCGGACCTGAAATAGTTCCTGTGCCGATGAGATCGCCAGGCTGAAGATTGCAGCCGTTCACCGTATGATGCGCGACCATCTGCGCCGGCGTCCAGTAAAGATGGCGCGCGTTGGACGTGAGTATCTCGACGGCATGCTCGCCCGTGCTTCGCATTTTCGCACTCGAGAGGAAAACTTTCAGATCTATATCGATCCCCCCGGCCGCCTGATCGCCCGCATCACACAGATAGTCGAGCGGCTGCGGATCACCGTTCGATCGACTCATCGCAGGCACCCGGAACGGCGCCAGCGCATCTACAGTCACGACCCACGGCGAGACCGATGTCGCAAAACTCTTGCTGAGAAACGGTCCCAATGGGAACATCTCCCAACGCTGAACGTCGCGCGCCGACCAGTCGTTAAGCAGCGAGAAGCCGACGATGTGGTCTTCGGCATCCTGAATGGCGATCCGGTTTCCGATCGTGTTGCCGCCCACCACGTAAAAGCCGAGCTCCAGTTCGAAATCCAGCCGCTCACACGGACCGAAATCCGGCGGCCTGCCCGGATCGGAGGGAGGTTTCTGCCCTAGTGGACGCCGCACAGGACCCTGCCCGATCTGCACCGACGAGGCTCGGCCGTGATAGGCGATCGGCACCCATTTGTAATTCGCCGGCAGCGGATTTTCCGGGGTCAGTAAGGCACCTGCTGCACGCGCATGATAAATGCCGGCATAGA
Organism: Afipia sp. MLSD5-FHT05B12; assembly: GCF_058793355.1. Lineage (NCBI taxonomy): Bacteria > Pseudomonadati > Pseudomonadota > Alphaproteobacteria > Hyphomicrobiales > Nitrobacteraceae > Afipia > Afipia sp. MLSD5-FHT05B12. The sequence goes on along the minus strand of NZ_JBXAFS010000001.1, from coordinate 17,675 downwards.
AGTCCGTGTAATTTGCGACGCGGGCCGGCCGATGCAGACGGCTTTTTGCCATCGGCACAATCAGATCGGACGTCAGTTGCCGCGCAGCCTTTCCACTATCGCCTTCACTCAGAAGCGCTGAGATCGCGCGACGCAGATTCCGAAGAGGGATACGCCCGAGCGCGAACAATGCATTAAGCGAATTCTGCGCCAGCGCCTCTTGCGGGATATCCTTTGGGAGCAGCTCATGCCGATAGGCTACCCGCAAATCGAGAATCTGGTCTCCTATGGCAACGCCGGGTCTGGCTTCCCCCGACGATGTACTGAAAACACCGAATGGAAGATTCTGGATCGGAAAATCGCTACTTGGATCGTTGGCTGAATCGATAAAACTGCGGCGTGCAATGTCATGCGTTTCATCGATCATTGGCTTCATTGCAAACTCCAGTCATGTGAGACGGCGCGCGCTGCTCAGTCGTAAGCTCCGGCCGGACTTCGTCTGCTCAGAAGCACCTTGCGCTGTTGCAGATCCGTAATGCGCGAATCCGGAACATTGTTCTCCCGAAGGATCTCCTCGTTGTGCTCGCCCTGAAACGCCGGGACTCCAGGAAGAGGCAGTTCGGATTTGCTGAAGCGCCATGGATTACCCGGCATCCGCGTGGTGCTTCCAGCCCGGTCGTCAACCTCCACAACCGCCCCCCATTCCTTCACCCAGTCAGACTCGGCAAACTCGCGGACGGTCCGGACTCTCCCGACGGCAAGACCGGCCTCGCTGACCTGCGCCTGAAGCAATTCAAGATCGGAGAACGTCGTCAGCCATGACCGGATTTCCGCTAGCAGCGATGGCAGATTCTGACGCCGCAGATTCGCGGTTGCATAACGCGGATCGGTCAGGAGGTCATTCCGCCTCATCATGGCGCAGTATCGGCTGAACATCGGGCTGTAGATTGGACTTGCCGCAATCGTTAGCTTGCGACCATCAGACATCTCGAAAATATGAGATTCATTCGCGGATAGCGCAATCGGCTCCCCGTCGGTATCGATGCCCGACAACTGCGCCCCTGCGCGCTCGTTAACGGACAGCATGGTTGCGGCCATCGCCACGTCCACGTGCTGCCCTTCGCCGGTAAGATTGCGATGATTCAATGCGGCCAGGATTGCGATCACTCCTTGAAGACCGGTGTAGATATCCGCATGGCTGCAGGCATCACCGCGCGATTCCAACAATGCCTCGCCGAAATGATCTTGAACGATGGACGTCAGTCCAGTCTCAGCTTGTACAGTGGGAGCGAATGCTGGCCGGTTGCTCCACGATGTGTCTTGGCCGTAGCCACTGAGTGACGCGTAAACGACCTTTGGATTAAAGGCGCGGACGTCCTCATAGGCCAGACCAAATCGCTTCAGCGTCCCCGGCCGGAAATTCTCAACGATAACATCGGCGTTGCGGCACAGATCGATCACGATCTCACGCGCCTCCGCCCAGTTCAGGTCGATGCTCAGATTTCGCTTTCCCGCATTTTGCTGAACATAGTAGAGGCCCATATCGCCGATATGCGGCAGGCCGACGCGGCCGATATCGCCCGCTGGCGGTTCAATTTTGGTCACCAGCGCACCAAGATCGCGAAGCGCCTTGGTGCAGTGAGGTCCAGCGAGTACGCGGGTGAAATCAATCACACGCAATCCGTTTAGAGGGGCTGCAGACACTGTCAGTCTCCCTTAAACACTGCCGAGGCGGGGCCGGTTGCAAAGAACGCGTCGAAGCCTCGTTGCCGATCAGCCGCCTTCCAGATCATATTGTTGATTTCGATCTGCCTATTGTCGGCGGCGGCAATGCCGCCGCGCGCCGCAAGGTTAGCCTGCATTTTGATGCCTTCGATTACCTTCGTCGGACCGGCAGCCAGTTGGCGCGCCCATGTCAGCGAAGCATCGGGAAGCTCTTTCTCCGGAACGACGAGATTGATGATGCCCCACCGCTCAAAGGCTTCCGGAGTGTGACGGCGTCCGAGCATTGCAATTTCCTTCGCTCTTGCGGAACCCGCGCGTTGCGCGAGGCGTTGCGTACCGCCGAGCAGCGGAAGCAGACCGACGGTGACCTCGACTTGTCCAAGGAATGCCGTATCGGCTGCAATAATCATGTCGCAGGTCAGCGCCAACTCCAGACCGCCGCCGAGCACGCCGCCATGAACAGCCGCGACGGTAGGGACTGGTATATTTTCCACCCCATCTAAAAGTTCGAAGAAGCCCTTTTCATCGTTGTGGATTTGCGTGGTTCCGCCGAAAGAATTGAGTTCTGCGCCGGCGCAGAAGTGGCGCATCGAGCTGCGCAGCAAAATCGCGCGGCATCCCCCTGCGAGCACCGTCCGGTAAGCTGCGATCAAATCCGCGATCATCTGGTCGTCGATCAGATTATGCGGTGGCTTGGCGAGCGTCACGACGCCCACTGCGCCGTCCATCTCGTGCGTGACTGTCGTCAATTCTCTCTCCCATTTGACCGGCACGGCAGGTCCGGCGGCCCGCCTCTTCGTTGCGGTAACTTGTCCGTCGCCTTCCGCGTCAGCAACGTCAAAGAACGCCAATATTCGGGTCCTAAAATGCCAACTGCACGCACAATGCGGTGACAGACGGGGTCCAAACGTGCCAATCTGAAAGAAAAAAGAACACGACACGGCCGGAGGAAACGATGCTGATATCGAAGATCATGAGTCCACTTTCGGACGATATCGACGCGCCGACTCAAAGCATGCTTGGACTTGCCGCGCTCGCCGCCGAGCTCGCCGCCGAAGGCGTTTCCGTGAAGGATTTGTTCGCCCGCACCGGCGCCCTTCCGTCTCAGCTTGAAGACCCGCATGCGCGCATCTCGCGGCGGCAGCGTCTGGCGATCTATCGAAATGCTGTTGCGCTCGCAAAGCGAACGGATATCGGATTGCTGGCGGGCGCGCGGCAGCGCATCAGCGATTACGGCATCTACGGCTATGCGATGGTCAGCAGCCCCACATTCGGAGAAGCGCTGAAGTTCTCAATCGAACACATTACGCAGGCGGGATCCACCGTGTTGCAGATCAGTTTCCGCGTGGAGAACGGCACAGCGATTCTCCGGAGCCACGGCACCCAATCGCTTGGTCACTTGCTTCCTTTCGTCGCGGAATTCTGGCGGAGTTCGATGACAGCACTTTTCAGTCGGGTTCTGGAGGTGCCGTTCCCCACGACTCGCATGCTGTTCCCCTATCCCGCCCCCATTCATTGGCGGAACTATGAGCGGATGTTCAATTGCCCAATCGAGTTCGACGCCGGGTCGATGGAATGGCACTTCCCGGTCGAGGCGATGGATCGGCGCTGTCCCAACGCTAACCCGATCACCGCGCAGGTTTGTCAGCAGTTCTGCAACGCAGTTATGGCCCCGACTCCCGGCGAAACAGACCTGGTGCGCCGGATAAGAGCCGCATGCCTCAACAGTCCGCGGCGTTTCCCGACTGCCGAAGAGATCGCAGATCAACTCGGCCTTTCGCTGCGAACACTGCATCGGCGGTTGGCGCAGGAAGGACTCTCGTATCAATCCATTCTGGACAACATGCGCCGCTCGGTGGCGACTGAGTTTCTGGAAAATACCCATCTCATGATCGATGAGGTCGCCGAGCGAGTCGGATTTTCGGATGCCACCAGCTTCCGCAAGGCCTTCCGAAAATGGACCGGCCATTCCCCGACGCATTATCGTCCGCGTCAATCCGGCTAGTATTCCAGCTTGCATTAACGCTGCAAAACATCGCGTTTTTTCGTGATGCAGCCGTCGCGCGTTGGCATTTTAAGACGCGGCATTTGGCACTGTTCGACGTTGTCATACCAAGTAGAGCGCACAAGATTGGCGCAATCGCTTGGGAGGGCATCATGAGATTCGATCAGTCACTGCTTTTTGCCGGCTTGATGCTCGGCGTTATCGCTGGCACACCGGCGCACGCCCAGAAGAAATATGACCCCGGCGCGTCGGACACGACCATCAAGCTCGGAAATATCATGCCTTACAGCGGGCCGGCCTCCGCCTACAGCGTCATCGGAAAGACACAGGCCGCCTACTTCAAGAAAGTAAATGACGACGGCGGCATCAATGGCCGGAAGATCGAATTCATCAGCTATGACGACGGCTATAGCCCGCCGAAGGCGATCGAACAGGCACGCAAGCTGATAGAGAGCGATGAGGTGTTGCTTATCTTCAGCCCAATGGGCACGCCATCGAACTCCGCGATTCAGAAGTATATGAACGCAAAGAAGGTGCCGCAGCTTTTCCCGGCGTCTTACTCGTCCAAATGGAGCGACCCCAAGACATATCCGTGGACGATGCTGCTCGGCACCAGCTATCAAACTGAAGGCAGCATCTATGCCGCCTACCTCCTTCGCGAGAAGCCGGATGCGAAGATTGCCATTCTTTATCAGAATGACGATTTCGGGAAGGAACTGTTGAACGGACTAAAGGCCGGCCTTGGCGCCAAAGCATCGATGATTGTCGAAGAAACGCCTTATGAGGTCACGGACCCAACCATCGACTCGCAGATCGTCAAACTGAGACATTCCGGCGCGGACGTGATGTTTACCTTCGGCACGCCGAAATTTGTGGCGCAAAGCATCAAGAAGATCGCCGAGCTGGGCTGGAAGCCCATGCATTTCATCCCCAACGTCGCCTCGTCTGTCGGAACGGTCATCGTGCCCGCAGGTGTCGAGAACGCGCAAGGCGTGCTGTCAGGAACCTTCATCAAGGATGCGTCGGATCCGCAGTGGGATAACGACAAGGGTATGAAGGCCTACACCTCGTTTCTCGCGAAATATATGCCCGATGCCAACAAGGCCGACAGCCTTATGATCCATGGCTACATGGGCGCCCAGTTGATGGTCCAGGTACTCAAGCAGAGCGTCGATAATCTGACGCGGGAGAACGTCATGAAACAGGCAGCAAGCATCAAGAACTTCGAATCCGATGTTCTCATCCCCGGCATTCTGGCAACCACTGGCGAGAAGGACTTTTCCCCGCTCGAAGACATGCAGATGATGCGGTTCAAAGGCAGCCGGTGGGAGCCGTTTGGCGATGTCATCAGAGGTCGTAGTGATGGCTGAAATAATGGCAGCAGATCTTCTATCTGGAGCCGTCTCAGCCGCCAGATCGTGCAATCGACAACAAGTTCCACCACCTTGGATCGGCAGCATTCCATAATTGCCCATTTGGATATCTCGATCAACAAATGGCGCCTTGGCAAAGCGCGCATTGTACGCCTCCATGAAGGCGGGCAGAAATGCGTTGCCGGCTGCGATGGTATCGGTGCCGCATAGGTGGCCTATCGAAGCATTCCAATTCCTAGTATCCACGTCATTCATTGCAAAGATTTTTTCAAGCGTGAGCGTTATAGGCAGCGGAATGACAACAATCAGACCTTCGTCTGCTGCTTTGTTTGCCTTGGTGGGATCCATGTTAGCTTGTGGTGCGGTTCGAGCAGAGACGCTTAGCACGACTGAAGATTGACCCGCTGAGCACACAGGTCGGACATTCAGCAGCGACCGTCGCGACCCCAAATGGGAAGATCGCGCTTCTGCTTAACTGTTCATGCGGCGACGTAACGCCTCTTCACGTCTCATGTCCTGCGTCGAAATCGTCTTCGAAACGCAAATGCTTTACGCTGCGACCGCGGCGCCGCACAAGTTTCAGCGCCTCTACTCCGATCTTGATATGCCTTTCGACAAAGTTCGCGGTCACCATCTGATCCGACGCTTCGGTCTTCACACCCTCGGGGATCATTGGCTGATCGGACACAAGAAGCAGCGCGCCAGTCGAAATGTGGTTGGCAAATCCTGCAGCAAAGATTGTTGCGGTCTCCATGTCGATCGCCATGCTTCGGGTACGACGCAACACATCCCTGAAGCGACCATCATGTTCCCAGACACGACGATTGGTCGTATACACAGTGCCCGTCCAGTAGTCGTGACCGAGATCGCGGATCATGGTTGACACCGCGCGTTGCAACTGGAACGCGGGCAGCGCGGGAACCTCCGGAGGCAGATAATCATTTGAGGTGCCGTCGCCCCGAATCGCCGCAATCGGCAGAATCAAGTCGCCAATTTGATTTTTGCGTTTCAACCCGCCGCATTTCCCGAGAAGCAATACGGCTTTCGGCGAGATGGCGCTTAACAGATCCATCACGGTCGCGGCATTCGGGCTTCCCATGCCGAAGTTAATCAGAGTGATCCCATCGGCAGTCACATTGGGCATCGGTCGATCTACGCCCACTACCAGACCACCATACGCCGCAGCGAACCATTCGACGTAGTTGTCGAAGTTAGTCAGGAGGATATATTCTCCGAATTCAGAAAGTGGCGTGCCGGTGTAACGCGGCAGCCAGTTTTCTACGATGTCCTTTTTCTCTTTCATTCCCTTTGATCTCTTCCCGAGGCGCACAACCACGCTGCCTGTCAAGGCTAGTGGATAGGACCGTTCTCTGTCCAATGTGGCACATGTGGATTTACCTAATTCCGCTACTCCGCCTGCAATCCTATTCCCGGAAGTCATCGCGCTGGCCTTACACAAGCCGTGGTGAAACCCGACATAGGCAGCTTGGCTTCACGTGGAGTGCGCACGGTCCACAGCCTCCGCGAAGTTGAGCAGAGACTCCGACCGCGAGGTCGGCGGGCCTTTCTCACACTGAAGAAAGATATTCTCCAAAGCCCACACTGGCTGGCTGGCGACACAGTGCTCATCGCGCCCGTCTCTGGGTGAACTCCCTGCTAACAGGGAATTTTACAGGGAAATCTGCGATTTTCCGGCTCGAGCGGGCGACTTTTAAAGCAGAAACCCGCTGTACCGTAGTGATTTTTGGGAAATTCCCTAGACAAACGAACAGGGAATAAATCTTAGAGATCAGGGAATTCTTGCAGGGGTAACAGGGATTTTCGAAGTGCCGTTGGTTGCCACCGATTCTTTAGTTCAAAGAGTTACTCTGGGGCCCAACTCCGCGGTACAGCGGCCGCGCGCGGTGAGGCCGCTCCTTAAGGCCACCTACTGCGAACCGCCAAGGAACGGCACAAGCACTTCGCTCAACTCATCGGGTGCTTCTTCCGGCACGAGATGACCGCAATCGGGGATGATGTGAGATTTCACGTTTTCGGCAACAAGACTCACGCTTTCGGCTACCTCTAGCCCCCTCCCTCGACCGGCGCCGCCACTAACGGTTAGCGTTGGTATCCGCAGCTTGCCGTGTTTGGCAATCATCTGCGATGCGAACGCGTTGGACTGCTCGACCGATCGATAATATTCGAAGCCCGCTCGCATGGCGCCTGGCTGCGAGTAAGTCCGCACATACTCGGCGAGATCGTCTGCGCTAACAGCGCCTGCACGTTCGCTATACTCCTGATAAAACCAATTCAAATACGCGGACTCTCTGCCCGCGGTCAGCGCTTCAGGCAAATCGGGGGTCCGATGAAAAGCATGATGCCATCGCAAACCGCCCTGATTGCCCCCGGCGGCGCGGCCGTCTCCAGGGAGAACAACGTCGATAACGGCGAACCGCTTTACACGAAGGGGCGCGAGCAAGCATACAGCAAAGGCGACCGGCCCTCCCCAGTCATGCCCAACAATTGAAAAACGTTCGATCCCAAGCGTGTCGAGCAGTTCTATAATATCGCCAGCAACACTCTTGATATCGTATCCCGTTGCAGGCCGGGAACTATCCCCAAGCCCCCGCATATCCGGCGTCAACACGCGATGGCGGCCTTCAATCTTAGGAATGACATGCCGCCACTCATGCGACGTGTGTGGCCAGCCGTGAAGCAAAAGCACCACATCGCTTCCACGCCCCGCCTCAAGATAGTGCATGCGGATCTGGCTCAGCTCAGCATAATGGTGAGAAATCATGTGGATTTATTTTCCGAATTGACGATCTTTTCTACGCATCACCATCAATTATTTCGACCCGAGAGTGTCAGCGCCCCGGCGCAGACACCATCAGTGACGCAGGTTGCAGATCGGCCAGTGTCGGATAGCCATCCACTGCCATCAAAAGGTCCGCCTCGGCAAGGATGCATTTCAGCACATGAACGATGCCGTCAACGCCATCCAGAGCCAGCCCATAGGCATATGGCCGGCCAATGCCGACTGCTGCTGCGCCCAACGCAAGCGCTTTGATGACGTCTGTGCCGGAACGCACGCCTGAGTCAAACAAGACCGGTGTGTTTCCCGAGGCCTTTACAACCCCAGGCAGTAGATCAATCGCGGCAAGACCGCCATTTGCCTGCCGCCCGCCGTGATTTGAACAGTAAATGCCATCGACGCCACCGTCGATTGCGCGCCTCGCGTCGTCAGGATGACAAATCCCCTTCACGATCAAAGGAAGCTTTGTCAAAGATCTGAGCCAGGGCAGATCGTCCCATGTCAACGGATTACCGAAAATTTTCGCCCATTGCATGACAGCGGCGCTCGGGTCCTGCTCCGGAGACTTCGCTAACAGGCTTCGGAATGCCGCGTCCGAAAAGTAATTGGCGAGGCAATAGCCCCTCAGCTGCGGAAAGTTCGCCTGATTGAGATCGCGCGGACGCCATCCGGTCACCCACGTATCAAGAGTTACTACGATTCCCTTGAATCCTGCGGCCTCGGCGCGACGTACAAGGCTCTCGGCAACCGCGCGGTTTGTCGGCGTATAGAGCTGGAAAAAACCGGGTGTATCTCCAAATTCAGAGGCAACTTGCTCCAATGGAGTCTCACTCAGTGTCGATGCAACCATAGGCACACCGATCACGCGGGCGGCTTGGGCGGTCGCGATATCTCCCCGGCCGTCTTGCGCGCAGATACCGATGACGCCGATAGGACTCATGAACAAAGGTGTCGGAAGCGACATCCCAAACAGATTGATGGACATGTCACGTTTGGCAGCGCCGACGAACATCCGGGGCATCAGCCCCCATCGCTCGAAAGCGGTGACGTTGAGATTTTGCGTATGCTCGTTGCCGCAGCCGCCCGCGACGTAAGACACGACGCCTGGCGGCATGGCCGCTTGGGCGCGTGCTTCAAGCTCGCTGAAATTAACCGGAAGCTTCGGCAATCGCCCGCTAAGGCCAGCGCCGTATATTTCGGTTTGGTAATCGCCGTAGTGAGCCAAAGTACTCTCCAGCATTCTGATGATTAAGCGCGAGCGCGCCACGCCTGTCTCGGACAATCAGTGATAATGACCCACGAGCGAACCGTCACTCCGGCGAAGAAGGGTTTCGGGAGAAACTGTCTTTACGTCATGCACGCCGGTCAAAGCCATTGAGGTGTCCAGCTCCTTGCCGAGAAGACAGAGCATCTCCTCCACCCGACTCTGCCCTCCTGATGCGAGAGCATAGAGATAGGCCCTTCCGATCATGCATGCCTTGGCGCCCAAGGCCAGAGCTTTCAAAATATCTTGTCCGGAGCGAATGCCTCCATCGAACAAGACTTCGGTCGCGCCCCCTACCGCCCCAACGATCCCCGGCAATGCCGCAATGGATGAACTCGCGCCATCCAATTGCCGGCCCCCGTGATTCGAAACCACGATGGCATCGGCTCCGCGCTCCACCGCCTCTCGCGCATCGCGTTCATCGAGTAGTCCTTTGATGACGAGTTTTCCCGGCCAGATACTGCGAACCCAATCGACGTCATCCCAAGTGAGAGACGGATCGAACTGGCCGCCGACCCAATGCGCGAGCGAGGCCAGCCCTTCCTCGGCCGCTGGGGCGCCCTCCAGATTGCCAAATGACCGCCGCCGTCCGGCCAGGACGCCGAGCGCCCATCTCGGCTTCGAAGCGATATCGAATGCGTTAGCGAAGGTCAGTCTTGGCGGAATGCTGAGGCCATTTTTAATGTCGCGATGCCGCCGGCCGCCGACTTGCAAGTCAACCGTCAGTACGAGCGCCGAGCATTTTGCCGCGACCGCACGCTCAATAAGCGACCGCGTGAAACCGCGATCGCGCATGACATAGAGCTGAAACCAGAACGGTGTTTTTACTGCCGCCTGCACATCCTCGATCGAGCATATCGACATTGTACTCAGGCAGAACGGAATTCCTGCGTTTTCTGCGGCACGCGCACCATGTATTTCGCCATCCGCGTGAAACAGACCGCCAAGCCCCGTCGGCCCGATGACAAGAGGTAAATTCACATCGCCGCCAACGATCCGGGTTTTCATCGAGCGATGGGACATGTCGACCATGACGCGCTGACTAAGGCGCAGGCTTTCCAGATCGTTTCTGTTGGCCCGCAATGTCACTTCGTCATAGGAGCCGCCATCGCCGTACTCGAAAATCGAACGCGGTATCTTACGTCGCGCGGCTTCGCGAAAATCCTCTACATTGGTGAAGATCATGATTATGCGGCCGTTTCCCTAGCGCGCCGCGCCTCATAGGCTTTCACATGTGCATGCGCCGCACCTAGCAGCGAACGCGGAGTCGTTACCCCGCCTCGGCTCAGCATATCGCCAAGAATATGATCTCCCTCGGTGGGTGCTCCCTTCTCAATGTCGCGCAGCATGGACGCCATCAACGGCGAGCCCGGCGTCGTAAACATGGACCGTGCCCGCTCGAGAAACGCCGTTCGCGGCTCAAATCCTTGCTTGGTCGCAATATCAACACACTCGTCGAAGAGCGCCATCACGAGCTCGGACGCTCCGGCATTAATCATGTCGCCGACAGACGCACGCATCAAGCAAGTGGAACCTGCCGCGGTGGCAATGAAAACCCATTTTTCCCACATCTCTTGCATGATGATATCGCTAGGCTGCGCCGCAAAATTTGCATCGGACAGCGCGCTCACAATTTCGGAGTAGTTCTTCGGCTTCTTCGCCCCTTGCGGACCGAAAGTAAGCGTATGCATATCAGCAAGATGAAGTATTTCTCTGTCGGGAGAAAGGGTCGCCGAGATCGCACACTGGCCGCCAAACACCTTTTCCGCGCCGAAGCATGCACTCAACGCATCAACATGCCGTAGACCATTCAACAGTGGAATGATTACAGTGTCTTTGCCAATTGTGGGAGCAAACGACTGCATCGCCTCATCGAGATCGTAAGCCTTGCAGCTCAGGATGATAATATCGAAGGGCTGGCTCAGCTTGTCGGCGGTAACGGTCGGCGGTACGGTCAAGTGAAGATCGCCGAGCTTGCTCTTAACGGTGAGGCCGCTTTTTGCCAGTTCCGCAGCGCGCTTCGGTCTGACAAGAAACGTAACGTCACGGCCCGCAGCCAACAGCCTCGCACCGAAGTACCCACCGAGCGCTCCCGCTCCGATTACCAATATCCGCACACTCTTCTCCTTGTTGAAACCCGGTGCAATGCGCCGGTGCTATTGTGCAAACCGCCGGGGCGCCGCGAGCCCCGGTATTGATTCACATGTCAATCAGCGGCGCTGATGAGGCTACCGATCGGCTCCCAGTTCTTGCCGGTAAATCGCTGCAACTGGAGCGAAGTCCACGCCTGATGGTTGGTCGGACTGGTGTTGATGGTGATGCCCGGCGCGGCCATCCCCGGCGCGAAATCCTTTAAGCTCAGAGCCTGCTTGATGATACCCTCGCGGGAAAGGTCGTCACCACACTGCTTCAGAATCTGTTCCAAGATTTGTCCCTGAATGAAGCCAAGAACATAGGAAGCTTCACCGATATCGCCCGTCGGAAGATACTTTGAAAGAAACGCGCGATAATCTCTTGTGGCGTTGTCGTCGGCCCATCGTGGATCCGTCGCATCTTTCTGGAACGTGCCGGATATGACGCCCGTTGAGTTTTCGACGCCCGCCGGAGCAAGCGTGCCTGCGATCGAGCTCGACGGATAATTGACCAGCGTAAGCGGCTTCCAACCGATTTCTCCGGCTTTTCGCAGAGCCTGTGCAGTGAACTTGGGAGTTCCACCAATGAACAAGGCCTGAGCCCCCGAGCTTTTTAGGCTTACGATCTGAGAATCCACGGTGGGATCGGTGGTCTCGTAAGCCTTTGCTGTCACCAGTTTATCGAAATCGTCTTTCAGATAAGACTTGAACGCTCCGACCAGATCTTTTCCCATGTCGTCGTTCTGATACAGAATAGCGATGCGCGCGCCCGGCAGCTTCTGGCTGATGTACTTCGCGTAGACCTTACCCTCGGTGTCGAAGCTAGGCAGACCGGTTGTGGTGTAAGGATACTCAGCGTAATTTGTGAACTTGTTTCCGCCCGTCACAATGAAAAGCTGCGGCACCTTCTTCATGTTGACGTACTTGACTGTCGCGGAAAGACTTGCCGTACCTAGGGGACTGAACAACAGTGCGACTTCATCGCTCTCGACTAGCTTGCGAGTTTGTTCAACCGACTTGCTCGGCGTGTAGGCATCGTCCAGCGCCACGAGCTTGATCTTCCGGCCGTTCACGCCTCCCCGATCATTGATGAAATCAACATAGCCCATAAAGGCCTTGCCAACATTTCCAAGTAACGACGCTGGACCACTGAACGGAAAGGTAGAGCCTACGATAATCTCTTTTGCCGAAACGCCGGGCATGTCGCCTGCGCTCACGGTACTTGCCGGCAAGAGCGTGCTGAACAGCCCTGCTGCGAAAATCGTTACCGCGGATCGAAACATAAAAGCCTCCTGTGAAACGGCGCGGGGCGCCAGGTGATGACGTTTCCAAAGTTCTTTTTTTGAATCCCGCATCTGTCGGCGGGATTTCGTCTCCCGCGTTTATTCTTCGCTGCTGCAATCAGCGCTCATCCATTCTCCGGGCAAATACTCCCCGCTCGCGCTGACGCATGTATGCGCAGCTCGTTCGCCTGCATTTTTGGCTATGGTAGACGTCAGACCAGCGGACTCACCGGCAGGCTGACGACGGACTCGCGCCCGTCAGTCCCTGTAGCGGCTTCCCTTGGCATCGAGTTCGCGGCGATAAGCGTCGAATGAATCCTGGCCAAACGACGTCTTCTCATCAAAGCCCTTGGCGACTTCGCCCTGCATCTGCCGCGTGGTCTTCCGCAAGATGTCCTCAGAAAGCGGCCGCTGATTCTTTCCAAAGGCGGCTGTGGTAACTTGCACTTCACAGGCGCGCTGCAGAAGCCGCATCCGGAACATCGCTGCCGCGGCGGTTTCGCCGCAAGCCAGCAATCCATGGTGCCGCAAGATCATGTAGTTCTTGTCGCCGAGCGAGTTCACCAATCTCGTTCGCTCGTCCAGATCGGTCGAGATGCCCTCGAAGTCGTGATAGGCAACCTGCTCATAAAGCATCGCGCCGTAAAAATTGTGAGGAGAAAGCCCCTCTTTCGTACACGCGACCGCTACGCCCTCCGTAGTGTGAGTGTGCGCGATGAAATGAGCATCTTCCCGCGCGGCATGAATGGCAGAATGGATTGTGAAGCCCGGAGCATTCACCCGCCCCGGCACATCCACAACCTTGTTGCCGTCAAGATCGATCTTGATGAGGTTGGAAACGGTAACCTCGTTGTATTGGAGACCGAACGAGTTGATCAGGAAATGACGATTTGGGCCGGGCACGCGAGCCGTGATGTGGTTGTAGATATGCTCCGTCCAGCCATGATCGTAGAAAATGTGGTAAAGTGCGGCCAGATCCTCGCGAACCAATCTTTCTTCCGCTGTCATCGCATTGCGAGTCGCACTTCTTGGCGACGTCTGGATGTTCATCATTAGCTCCCTGAAGATTTTATTTTCGGATGAGGTTTATTCCGCGATCAACTGAGCAGATCTGGCTGCTCTTTCACGATCTTGGAATACAAGGTCTGGAATTGAAACCATCCGGCGAACGGCGAGCCGAGAACATTGAACGCCTGCTGCGCCGAACTCTTGGAGATAACCTTGAGATCCTGCCCGGTTCGAGCAGCGGCCGCTTCCGCAACGAGCTGGACCTGACATGAACGCTCCATTGTGATGAACCACCAAACGGCCTCGTCCACGGTTTGGCCGACGGTCAGCAGCCCGTGATTTTGCAGGATTGCCGCCTTATGGAGCCCGAGCGCTTTTGCGATTTGCTGCCCTTCGTCCAACTCGACCGCAACCCCGCCGTAATCTTCGTAGAGAGCATGATCGTTATAAAACGCGCACGCATCTTGCGTAACCGCATCGAGTTTTTTGCCAAGCGTGGCGAAGGCGCGTCCGTATGTTGAATGCGAGTGAGCTGCACCAACCGAATCCGGACGCGCCGCATGCACGCTGGCATGTATCGCAAAAGCGGCAGCGTTTACCGGGTGATCGCCCTCGACAACCTCGCCTCTATGATCGACCCGAATCAGGTCCGAGGCCTTGATCTGGCCAAAGCTCATGCCAAAGCCATTCACCCAGAAGGTATCTGTGAATTCAGGGTCCCGCGCTGTGATATGACCAGCAACACCCTCATCGAAGCCAAATTTGGCGAACAGCCGAAATCCGGCAGCCAATCTCTCCTTACGATGCTGACGCTCCTCGCCCAACGTTGAAAACACGGGTGGCTGCGGCAATCCTCTGTTTATTTTCTCCGCTGCACTCGTCCCGTGATCATGTTTGTATGGCGCATTCATCGGTATTCTCCTCGTCGGCGCGTTTGGCCGGCCGGTGTACGCGCGGCTCCAAGATGCCGACCGCACCGCACCAACAAACCAGTTTATGTTCTTTGTTGAACTCGCCTTCAAAGCTGAGGCATAACAGCCAATATGACAATTGAATTCGATTGCTGATTGTTGAAGCAGGTTCAATCCGAGGAATGGTGAAGATGTCCCATATACTTCCTCCGCTTGCGAGCCTACGTGCATTTGACGCGGTCGCCAGATTTGGCAGCGTAAAAATTGCATCCGAAAGCTTGAACTTGACACCCTCAGCAATCAGCCATCAAGTTCGTGCATTAGAGGCACATTTCGGGGTTCAATTGGTGAAGCCCAATGGACGAAGTATTGTGCTTACCGAAATGGGATCTGTTTATGCGACAGCGGTGATGAATGCCTTCAATGAACTGTTTCGCGCCAGCGATCAGCTTGAGACACGAAGGCATGACAAGATCGTACGCGTCAGCGTTACTCCGACATTCGCAACACTCGCAGCACTGCCGAACCTGGCGAAGTTTCGCACCACTTATCCCAACATCGATTTGAGAATTGAAGCAAGAAATACACCAGTCAACTTCGAAAATGATCCGATAGACGCAGCCGTACAACTTGGGACACCGCCATTTCCCGACTTGATATTTCATCGTCTGCTTCATTCTCGCAATATGCCATGCGTAGAGCGAAGCCTCATCGAAAAGTACGGCCCTATTCGTGACGCAAAAGATCTCGCGAGAATGCCGCTGATCGAGTTCGCTACGGCTCCAGGAAGTTGGCGCGGCTGGTTCAATGAAAGGGCGCCAGAACTGTCGTCGATCGAACCCGAATTGCTGGGCGACAGCTTGCTAACAGGTATCCAAATGGCAAGATCCGGCATGGGAGCAATCCTCGCTCCATTTCCTCTCGTATCTTCAATGATCACGAGCGGCGCCCTCACCGCCATTTCCCTCTGGCCTCCTATGCCGCTGGGCGAGAGGGATTTTTATTTTACTTATAGAAAGCTCGATGCTGCTTCGGAAAAAATAAAGGTCGTCCACAACTGGTTGAAGCTCACGGCGCGCAGTCTCGAAACTGAGGCGGCCAAACTAGGCTTCTGACCAAGATAGCGTCTGTTAGATCGATAAGCCACGACAACAAAATGTTGACGACCTCACGTAGGCGTCCTGCTGTCAGCCTCCAGGAGGCGTGAACCCGCCAACGCCTCTTCATCAAATCAGTTCTGTCCCAACATCGCGGTCCACTCTGTTGGGAATGACGTGGCCCCATATATGCGATGTGTGGCCAGCCGTGAAGCAGAAGTAATACGTCATTTTCGTTTCCCGCCTTATGATAGCGGACTTGACTAAGCTCAGCGCAACGGTGAGCTATCCTTCAGACTCAGTTCCGAGTTGACTGGTGACAAAAGTCGACGAGAGATCCGGCGAGAACCACTCGCCACTAAAGCGATGCAAATAAATGGGGAAGATCGCGAGCACGCCATGGCACGCGATCTTCTGCTATTTTAGTTCGACGGCGTGCCTTCGGCGCGCAAAAGATCGCCGAAATTCTCCCATCTTTCGCCTTTAAATCGCATCAACTGCGATTGCTGTATCGGCGCGAAGTTAGTTGCGCTTGTGTTTACAAGGATTCCCGGAATGAAAACATCCGAAGAAACGTCGCGCAGGCTGGCTGCCTGCTTCATTACATTTTCCCGTGTGAGATTATCGCCGCACTGCTTAAGTACTTGAACAATTACCTGCGCGGTCGAATAGCCATATTCCAGCAACGCATCGGCCTTGTTTGCCTCGGGCATATATTTAGCAAGAAATTCAACATAAGCTTTCATGCCAACGTCATCCTTCCAGCGTGGATCAGCAGGGTCCTTGATGATCGTTCCCGAAACAACACCCTGAGCGTTCTCAAAACCAGCGGGTGCGATCACTGTACCGATAGACGAGGCAACCGATGGAACGAAGTGCAGCGGCGTCCATCCGATTTGAGCTACGCGCTTGATGCTCTGGGAAACAAACTTCGGCGTTGCGAAGCTCATCAGAACGGTTGCACCTGAGTGCTTGAGGCCCACGATCTGTGAATCGATTGTAGGGTCTGAGACCTCATAGCCTGCCTCTGCGACAATAAGGGACGACTTGTCTCCGAGACCTGCCTTAAGACCTTTCAGGAGCTCTTTTCCAAAATCGTCATTTTGATAGAGAACCGCGATCTTCTCGCCAGGCTTCTCCTTCAACAGGTACGTTGCAAACACACGCCCTTCGCTCAGATACCCCATGCCGACGGGGCCCATCGTCCACGGAAAGTTTACCGGATCGGCCCATTTGCTTGCGTTTGTCGCCGGGAAAAGATGCGGGACTTTTTTGAGGTTGAGGTACTTCTGAATGGCTGAATTGGAGGGCGTCCCCATCGGGCTCACGAGCGCCAGCACTTCGTCACTTTCAACAAGCTTGCGGGCCTGCTCGACCGCTTTCGGTGGGCTGTATCCATCATCGTAGCTTATGAACTTAATCTTGCGGCCGTTGATGCCGCCCTCATCATTGATCTTGCGAAAGTATGCTTCCTCGGCCTTGCCGACAGCGCCGTATGCGGAAGCCGGACCGCTATAAGGCATAATGTTTCCGAGTTTGATCTCGGTATCGGTCGCACCGACATCGTACTTTTTCTGCGCGAATGCGCTCGACGTAACCGCAGCCAGAACGAAGACTGTACCCGTCACCTGAATAAGTCTCTTGGATAACATTACCTTGAACCCCCTTACCTGTGAATACACGCGGTACTTCAGAACGGCTCGAATCCGCGTTGTCTGGAAGACTAGTAGTGAACGTCGACTTCCTCGACGCCCTGGGCGCGCGAACACTGAATTTCCTTCTGGCGCGCGCTTTGAAATCCGTCGCGCGCCTTCAGTCGCTGCCAATAGTCCTTTATCCGTTCTGGAAAATGACCGGCGAGATTGAGATGCGTCGCGAATCCTAACGCGTATCCAAAGGATATGTCGGCCGCCGTGAATCGGTCGCCACAGACATAAGGCTGCCCTTCAAACAAGGTCGCCGTGACCTGCTCCCCGAGTTGCCCTCGTTTATAAGGAGAGTCTGTTCTGGTTCTGCCCCCTGTTGGGGCGGGTTGCAAACTCGGTTGGTGTGAGCCCGTTGAGGCTCGTGTGTGGTCGGTTGGTGTTGTAGTCGATCCTCC